>NZ_JAQSLK010000004.1 GCF_028649595.1 Campylobacter magnus | reverse complement strand
AATAATTTTAAATAATAACAAAAAAGCCTAAAATTATTGCTATTTCGTCATTTCAGTAAGTTTGAATAATTTTTGATAAAAGAATATTTTTGTGAAATGGTGCCTAAGGGGTTTTAAGCATTGAATACCCTCTAAATACCATAAAAACATTATTTCAAGCGTCTAATTTTTTCAATATACCCGCTAAAATACGAATTCCCACCGCCATTTACTATTATTTACTATTGCTAATTTTATCATAATTTCTAAAATAAAATCGGTTTTTGGCTTATACTTGGTGGAGATTTTTGCTAGGTGTGAAAATCTTTTTTTTCACTGCCATACACTCGCAAAAAGTGCCAAATTTGGCTATTTTTTTTAAGGTTAGCGTGCTTTTTGGCTTGGATATAATCTCAAAAAGGGTGTGAAAATCTTTTTTAAAATGCGACTATTTCATCATTTCAGGCTATTTTGTGTGTCGTTTGTATTGAAAACTACAATTTTCAATACAAAAAATTATAAAAGTCCTTCAAATGATGAAATAGCCGTGCTTTGTGGGCTTTGTTAATTTTGTCTTTTTTGCTTTAAGGTTTAGAGATTTTCACACTTAGGGGTGGTCTATGTGAAAATCTCACGGCTATTTTGTGAATTTTTTTAATGGTTTCAAGGCTTGTAGAATTATAGCAAAAAATCTTAGGTTTTATACTAAAAAAGCAAAAATTCTTTTTCAGTGGTTAAAGCTCGCTCGCTCTCTTACTCTTATGTTAGATTGCTCTTAGTCTAGGAGCGTGCTAATGCTGTGGCAAATTACTCTTAGTCTATGCTTTCCCAAATGTTGCTTATTCTTTCCCAAATATACGCTTAAATGCTTGAATACTCGCTTTTGTCCTTTGTAAAAGCTTTCCACTTATGCTAGATTGCGCCTTGATTGCGTAGGTGCTATGTATGTTTTCGCAAATGCTGTGTATATTGTCGCAAATATAGGCGCAAATGCTGAAATGCTCGCTTTTTGCTTTTGCGACAATTTATCCCTTAATGCTGTGGCAAATCTCTCATAAAAGCAAAAATCTCTTTTAAGCTATCTAGCAGGCTCGCTAATCGCTTTCAGCCCTTTTGCCTTATGTTGTATCGCATTGCTATACTTTTAGCGATTGTAGCGAGCGATTTTTTTAATGCTTTTTGCGTGGTATGAGTTAAGGGCTGTTTTTGTGCTTTTGAAACTACTATTCCAGCTAATGCTGTTTTTATGGTGCTTTGAGATAGTTTCACTCTATGAAACTATGATGAAACTATTGAAACTAAGTTTCTTTTATTTGCGTGTATATCGTGCTTTGAGATAGTTTCACTCTTTGAAACTACTATTTTTAAAAAATGATGAAACTACTCGCAAACGCTGTTTTTATGGTGCTTTTAGGGCTGTTTAGTTTCAATAGTTTCAGCTAGTTTCAAACAATGAAACTATTCTTAAATGCTGTTATTTTCGTCTTTGCTCGGTTTCTTAGTTTCAAGTTTCTTTATTTTTTTTTTTTTTTTTTTTTTTTTTTTTTTTTTTGAATACTATATTAAATAAAGGGTAGCTTAATAAGACAAAAATTGTCTTATTAAGCTACTTTTAAAATATAACCTAGAATTCATAAATAAGAATTCTAGGTTTATGAGCTTTTAGCTGTGGTTAGTTTGCTATCGGTTCATAAATGACAGGCTCGCTGTCTAGCTTTTTGCTTTTGAGCTTGTAGTAGGTATTTACGCCCTTTTTGTATGTTTCTATGAGCGAGCTAAACTCGGTGGTATCTTTGAGCCTGTAAAGCTGTGTCTTACTTATTACACTCTCTAACTCGCTCGCAGTCTTATCGCCTTTGCTTAACTCTGCTCTAATCGCTCGCAGTGCTTCATTTTGGCTGTCGGTAAAGCCGTCCACGCTATCCAAATAATCGCATTTGAATAGCCGTTCACCCAGTGGAGCAGTCAAATCAAAGCTAAACGCAAAATAATCGCCGTTCCCGTGTCTATCCTTTGTAGGCTCTACATTTAGCAAATCTTGGTTTTTTAACGGCTTTGATATCAGTGTAAAATAGTCAGTTTTGCCTTCTAACTTATGAGAGCCTGCATAGTTTCTTTTTCCTGTGCCATTGTCTTTGGTTAGGTGGTTTAGGTAGAATATAGACGCCCCTTTGTTTGTGAGCGGTCGTAAAATGTTAAAGAAAATCGGTTGAATAATCTCAGCTTTCCCAGCGTCAAACAAATCACTAAGACTATCTATAACAATAGCAGTGTCTTTTAAGTCGATATCGCTACTAAGTAGCACAAACTCTAACAAAGCCAAAAAATCGCATTTATAAATGAGCGTTTGAAGTCTATCGGCTTTGCCTTTTAGCTCGCTGTATAAAGGCGCATTTATTCCACTTTCTAGCTGTTCGGCGGTGTGGTTTTTTTCTAGCGTGGCAATGTCTGCTTTTATGTTTGCTAGCTCGTTTTGGCTTTGTGTTAAGATTATCTCATCAGTAAGCACAAAAAAGCTGTCTAGCTGTTGGATGAATTGCGCTTGATTGCGCTTTTTTAGCGTGGTGTAGTTATTATCTAGGTCTATCCAAATCACGCTTTTTAATTGCTGTGTGTGTAGCAAATAAAGCATAATTTCATTTAATACTAGACTTTTTCCAGTGCCAGCCTTACCATTTAGCGCATTTATGCCTGTCTTTGTAAAGGCGTAAAATGTAGAGAATTTGCCACTCTCTTTGAATTGAAAAAACTCTTTTTCTTTGTTTATTTCTAGTTTTACCATCGTAGAAATCCCGCCTATAAAGTTTAGGCTATTGCTTTGTAATTCCATTGTGTAGCCTTTCAGCTTTTGCCTTGTTTTTGCTTATCAGCTCATAATATCGCCGTGCTATTATTTCGGCTCGGTAGCGTGCTATAATCTCAGCGAATACGCTATTTTTAATGTTGGTTAGAATATCCATTTTTAGCCTTTGTGGTTGAGGTTCATAAGCTCTAATAAATCGGCGTGGTCTGCTTTTAAGTCTTTGATTGTTTGTCTTAGGCTCTCAATTTCGGCTTTATAAAAAGCATTTGCGCTACAAAAAGCCCCCCTTGCTTTTAGCTCGGTTTGTAATTCCATATCGTCAAAAGCTTTTAGGATATCCCTACGGCTTTCAGCGGTGGCGGTTATGATTGTGTTTTTTATGCTGTTTAGCTCTTTTATTGTAAGCTCGTTTTTTGCCTTGATTTCCATTGTTTTACCCCTTTATTCTTTTTTCTAATTCTTGGTTTTTAGCTATCACGCTAGCGCATTTGCTAGCTAGTTTTTTGGCGTGCTTGTTGGCTAATGAAGTAGGGCTTTTGCCACTGGCTTTTTTTTCAGCGTCTTTGACTTCATAGTAGAAAATAGCCCTTTGCTCTATATCTTGGCTAAATAGCCAGTCTAGCACGCTTTTTCTATCGTATAAGTCTAGCATTGCTAGCCCCTTACCATATTGCGTTCAATCCACGCTAGCACATCGCTCTTTTTGTAGCGTATGCTTTTGCCAGCCTTGAAAAATGGTAAAAAATCAGCTCGCAAATTACCGTCTTTGTCTTTATTATAGCTGTCAAATCTCAGCTTAGCTAGGTAAGAATTGCTTACTTTTAGGATTTTTGCGACTTCGTCAGTGGTCAAAAAATCGTTTAAATCAGCATAAAAATCAAGCTCTTTTGGCTCTCTTGTTTGTGTAGCGTGGTCTAGATTTTCTTTGTTACTCATTGTATATCCTTTGTTTTTGGTTTTAATTTGTTAAATTGATTTTGCTTGCTTTGTGCCAAAAAAAAGGATTTTAGGTATAGAATAGAATAAGAAGTAATTTAACATAACTTAAAAAAATGTAATAAGAATACAATTTTTAAGTTTATATTGACTAAACTTAGTATACAATTACTATACCAAAAAAGGATGCTTATTTTTTGGCTAATCGCTTAGTGAAGTGTTCCAGCACTTTACTAAGCACTCTTTTAAATTATCTCACATTTTTTTCCCTTTCTATTGGTTTTTAATTTTACTCGCAATTATAGCGAATTCTTTATTCTTAATGAATTTTACCTAGAATTATAATGTTTTTTTACTAAGAAATCTAATAACTTTTTCTTAATTCTAGTTTATTTTTGTCATTCTAGTCTATCTCACCTAGCAAATCAGCCCAAAACTGATATAACTTAGCTTTTAACCTTTCAAAATTGGCGTGATTGTATGAGCGTGCGACGCTATCGCCTATCTTATGAGCTAAGCACGCTTGAATAATATTATCGCTTAGCCCGTGTTCGTCTTGTCTATCGTTTAAAATAGTGGTAAATGTAGCCCTTACGCCGTGAGCTGTAAAAATATCGCCGCTATATCCTAGCCTTTTTAACATTGCATTTATCGCATTTTCGCTAAAAACTCCGCCCTTTAGACTTTTGAATATATAGTCAGTCTTTTTGTGAGCGTGGACGCTTACACGCTCCAACATTTCCCTTATTTGCCTGCTTAATTGTATGGTGTGAGCCTCTCTCATTTTCATTTTATGCGCTGGTATAGTCCAAATTCCTTTTTCTAGGTCTATCTCGCTCCATTGCGCTAGCCTTGCTTCACTTGGCCGAGTAACATTATATAAAAGAAAAATTGCTAGCCTTTTTAAGGGCGGTGTAGCTCTACTAGCTAGAATTCTTTCTTTTAGCTCTTTTACCTGTGCTAGCTCGCTAAAATAGCTTATGTGCTTTGTCTTTATCTTGGTAAAAAGTGGTTTAATTGCTATTTTGCTAGCTTGATTGATTTCGCAATAATTATATAAAATTGCGTGATTAAATACTGCTTTTAGCACGCCTAATGCTTTCTTAAAGCTCTCTTTTTTTTGCTCTTTTAGGTAGTCGTCTAACGCTCGCATAATATCGCCTGTGCTTATATCTCGCATTCTTTTATTCTCAAAGTCTACAAAATACGCTTTATTGTAGTAATCCCAGCGTGAGAGTGTATCGGTAGCGGTGTGGTCTATTTTGGTAGATATCCACTCTTTAAACACTGCTTTAAAAGTGATTTTTAGGTTATGCGCAGTGGTTTCTTTTGGTATGCTCTCAATTTCAGCCCTTTTGATTTTTGCTAGCTCTCTAGCTTCTTTTAGCGTGATTTTTCCCAGCTCACCTAGGGCTTTGCTAATACGCTTTCCACCATAGCCAAAAACTAGGTTAAATAGCTTTTTGCCATTTGGCTGAATAGTAAGGTAAAGCCCTGCGCCGTCGTTTAATAGGTAAGCTTTATCCCTTGGCTGTGCTAGCTCGCATTGCTTTTGGTCTAGCCTTTCAATCACTTTTGCCATAATCTGCCTTATGATATACGATATTAAAAAAATCTAATATACGCACTTAATATAAGTTTTTTGAATTATAACATAAAAATAAATTGTAATATACAATAATTTTAAATAATAACAAAAAAGCCTAAAATTATTGCTATTTCGTCATTTCAGTAAGTTTGAATAATTTTTGATAAAAGAATATTTTTGTGAAATGGTGCCTAAGGGGAGACTTGAACTCCCGACCTCCGGCTTATGAGACCAGCGCTCTAAACCAGCTGAGCTACCTAGGCACAAATTAAAAATAGAAAGGTTATTTTAAACAAAATTAGCTTATAATTTGCTTTAAAAAAGGAGAAAAAATGAAAAATTTCTTATTTACAATTCTTGGTGGCTTTTTAGCCCTTATTGTTTTCGTGCTTGGCTCGCTTTTTGGCGAGTTTGTAAATGTGCTAAAAGGCTCACAAAGCTCACAAAGCTCTAGTAGCGAACTAGTGATAAACGAACAAATCAGCGCTAGTATAGAGGCTACGCCTGATATTTACATCTCTTATCCTAGCTTTTATGCCAAAAATATCAGCGATGATGATAAAAGCATGATAAATGCTCATTTTAGCGGTATTTTAACGCTTGTTAAAGAAAATGGGCTTTGCACAGGCGGTGCGTATCAAACCTATAATGAAATGAATAAAGATGGTCTAAATTCGCTCTCGCTTAGCTCTGAGTTAGCTTGTAAGTTTAGCGCTAACAAGCTAGAACAATACAACAAACTAATCGCTGATATAGAAAATCTAATCAAATCAAGCGTGGTAAAACTTCATCTAACTGCGATAAATCCAGCATTTAGCGCTGAAGCTGAGGCAAAAAATCAAAGCGAGCTAAAAAGCGCACTTAGCGCAGCAGCCACTAACGCAGCACAAAATCTAAGCAGCGATTTTAACAAAACTTGCGTTTTAAATGAGCTAAACTTTAATGGTGCTAGCTACTACCGCACAAGCCTAGCAGAGGGTGGCGCAGCAGCAAAAATCTCAGCCCCAGAACTAAAAAGCAAAAGCCTAAAAGCTAGCGCAGACGCAAAATATATTTGTAAATGAGGCAAGGCGTGAGAGCGATTATAGCGTCATTTGCGCTGTTTGTTTGTGCTTTTGGAGGCGAGGTTGATTTTTTGCAAAATGACTGCATCAACGACTGCATTAAGTCGTATTTGCCACAAAAACCAAAACCAAAGCTAAAAGCCAAAGATAAAGCAATGTTTAATGGCATTTACAACAACTACCAAGCAAAAGACAGAGTAGAAGGCAAAATGTAATTCTAGGAATTCTAGATTTGGCTTAGGAATTCTAGTTTTTGGGGGTTAGGGGGTATTTTTAGCTTTTTTATAGTTTTAGGAATTCTAGAATTCTCGTCATTGCGAGGCTTTAAAAAAAGAGGGAGCAATCTCGTTCAAAATTCCGTCATTGCGAGGGAGAATTCTAGATTTTAGCGGGGTTTTAGGGGCGGCAGCCCCTAAGGGTTTAGGGCGTAGCCCTTATAAAATTTGCGAGCAGTGGGGCTTGCCCCACTAAAGCGAGCTAAAAAAGAATTCTAAAATTCCGTCAAATTCGTCATTGCGAGCGAAGCGAAGCAATCTCATTCAAAAATTCCGCTTAAAATTCCGTTCAAAATTCCCTAAGCATTGTGTCATCCCCCGACTTGATCGGGGGATCTCATTATAAATAAATTTAGAATTTCTATAGAGATCCTCGGGTCAAGCCCGAGGATGACATAATAGGGAATTCTAGAATTCCTAGTAAAATTTTAGAATTCCCTAGAATAAATTCTAGAATTCCCTAGCAAAAATACTTTAACAAAAAAAATACTTAATAAAACATTAACAAAAGCAAAAAAATAGCTTATTTTAAGTAAAATTTAATAATTAAGATAGTAAGATTGCGCCACATTTAACATTTAAAGGAGTTAGCCATGAAAAAGGGCTTTACAATGATAGAGCTGATCTTCGTGATCGTTATATTAGGAATTCTAGCTAGCGTAGCTATCCCTCGCCTTGCTGCTACAAGAACTGACGCTGAAGTCGCAACTACTGTCGCTAACCTACGCACACTACTAAACGACGTTGCTAGTTACTATGCAGTAAAAGGTGAATTTGGTGCTACTGTTAAATGGAATGAAATTACAAATGTGCCTCTAGAACATGCTGATAGACCAGCGACTGCCAGTGGTGCTGACAATGATGGTATCCTAAAAGTTGGTGGTGAAAACTGTATCGCTATGAAGCTAGTAGATAGACCTGCCACTGGCACTGCACCAGCTTACATTGTCTTTGCTAAAAATAGCACAAATAAAAACAGAGGTGTTTGCAAAGAAGTTCTAGAAGCAGATGTTGTACAAGCTTATTTTGACTCAAGAATAGAAGTACAAGGTCTTGTTTTAAACAATGATAAAGGTGCTATAGCTATCGGCTCAAGCACAACAATTTATTAACAAAAATCATAAGCTAAAATATTTAGCTTAAAAAGCTAGGGAATTCTAGAATTCTTAATTCTAGAATTCTAGAATTCCGTGTGAAATTCTAAAATTCTAAGAATTCTTTGTGATGAGATTGCTTCGCTTCGCTCGCAATGACGGAATTTTTAAATGAGATCCCCCAGTCAAGCTGGGGGATGACATAGTAGGGAATTCTAGAATTCTTAATTCTAGAATTCTAGAATTCTTTTTGATGAGATTGCTTCGCTTCGCTCGCAATGACGGCTATTTTAGAATTCTAGAATTCTTTGTGATGAGATTGCTTCGCTTCGCTCGCAATGACGGAATTTTGAGGAATTCTAGAATTCCCTAAACTAGAATTCCTTAAAATAAAAAATACCCCCTAACCCCCAAAAAGCCTAAGAATTCTAGAATTCTTTGTGATGAGATTGCTTCGCTTTGCTCGCAATGACGGAATTCTAGAATTTCATTTTCTAACGCACAGAAAAAGAATGCGCTAGCGCAATGGCAATAGCATCTGTTATATCAAGAGGCTTAATCTCTTTTTGAATTCCCAAAAAACGCCGTACCATAAAGCTTACTTGCTCTTTTGCTGCCTTGCCATTGCCAGTAACTGCCTTTTTTACTTGCAGTGGCGTGTAGGCTGTGAATTTTCCGTGAAGTTGCATGATTTTAAGCAAAAGCGCACCACGAAATTGCGCTAGTTTTAGCACGGTTTGAGGATTATATGCATAAAATATATCTTCGATTGCGACCTCATCGATTTTATGCTGGCTAAAGATGAGATCAATTCCCTCGCACATCTGCGTGATTTGATATTCTAGACTTTCTTTTGTGATTTTTATTAGCCCAGCTTCAAGTAGCTTTTTTGAGGATGAGACGCCGCCATTTCCACGCTCTAAAAGAGCATATCCGCAGTTTCTAGTGCCAGGGTCTATGCCTAAGATTATCATTGATTTTCCTAATTTTTTTTAGATTATAATAGACTTTTTTTTAAAATTTTGTTAGAATAAGGCTATTTTTTATATTTTCAAAGGGTAAAAATCTGTGTTAGAGGTCGCAAATAGCGTAATAGCAAAGCTATCTAAAAGTGAAGCTAAAAACTACATTTCGCAAATAATTTTTGATGAATCACGCTCAAATAGCTCTGAGGTCGTATTTATCGCACCAAATGCTTTGGTGGCAAATTATATCCGCACAAAATTTTCTAGCCTGATAGCAAATACCTTTGAGAGCCTAATAACACATAAACCAGCTATAAAAATCATCTGCGCTAGCAGCCAAGGCGAGCAAAAAAAGAGCGTACTTCTAGCCCAAAATAAGCAAAACCGCGCCCAAATCTACGAAAACTACACCTTTGAAAACTTCATCGTAGGTCATAGCAATCAGTTAGCCTTTCAAGTCTCACAGATGGTGGCGACAGAACCTGGCAAAAAATACAATCCGCTTTTTATCTACGGCTCAACAGGCCTTGGCAAGACACATTTGCTCCATAGCATCGGCAACTACGCATTAAATCATGGTCAAAATGTGATCTGCGTGACATCAGAGCAGTTTTTTAACGACTTTGTGGTAAATGTGCAAAACAAAACCATGCAAAAATTCAAAGAAAAATACCGCACCTGCGATATTCTTTTAATCGATGATGTGCAATTTCTTGCCCAAGAAAAATCAGAAAAAATTAGAGAAGAGTTTTTTCACACCTTTAACGACCTGCGTGAAAAAAAAGCGCAAATCGTGCTAACTAGCGATAATCCACCAAAACTTCTAAAAGGCTTTGAAGAACGCCTTGTAAGTAGGTTTGAAAGCGGTCTTATAGCAAATATCACCCCACCTGAGCTTGATACCAAAATCCGTATTATAAAGGCAAAATGCGAGTTTGACGGTGTTAGCTTGGATAATGAAACGATTGATTACATAGCTACAAATATGGGCGATAATATCCGTGAGATTGAAGGTGCTTTGCTTAGCTTAAATGCTTTTGCTAGGCTAATGAGCCAAAAAATCACTTTGGAATTTGCTAAAACTGTGATAAAAGATCAAGTAAAAGTGCAAAAAGACAGCAGCAGTATTGATGAAATAATAGCACTTGTAGCAAGTAATTTGAATGTGAAAATCTCTGAGATTAAATCAAAAAGTAAAACTAAAAAAATCGTAGAAGCAAGGCGCATTTGCATCTATCTAGCAAAGAGTTTGACACCAAACTCAATGCCAGCTCTGGCTGTGAACTTTGGGCTAAAAGATCATAGTGCTGTTTCACATAATATCAAAAAAATCAATGAGCTTATGAATAACGACTCAGTTTTTAAAGCTAAAATTGAAGAAATAAAAAACAAAATCTTACAAAAACGGTGAAATTATGTGAAGAGAATTTAAAAGTTTTTCACGCCTAAAATGTAGGAATTCTAGATGTTTTAAGTAGATTTTCACATTTTCACAGGACACAATAACAGCAAAAAAATAAAACTAAATAAAAGGACAAAAAATGAAGTTTACAATAAAAAGACAAGTTTTAGAAAAATACATTTCAAACTTGAATTCCTTTACTGAAAAAAAGGATCAAAGTGCAGTAAACTCACATATTTACTTTAAAATTGATGAACAAGGCTTGGTGCTAAAAGCTACTGATAATGAAATAGGTCTAGAATACCTAGTAACTGATGTAGAGCTAAAAGAAAGCGGAGAAGCCACAGCGCATGGTAAAAACTTGCTTGATATCATAAAAAATCTAAAAGATGGAGAAATCACACTAAGTAGTGAAAATGATAATTTACATGTAAAGCAAAATCGCTCACAATTTAAAATAGCAATGCAAAGAGCAAGTGATTTTCCATTTTTCCCTAGCTTAGAAAATAAAGATAAATTTGATATAAACGCAGGAATTCTAAGCCAAAGTCTAAAAAAAGTAGAATACTGCATAGACCCAAATAATCCAAAATATGAGTTTACTGGTGCTTTGCTTGATATAAAAGAAAATGGCATGAACATAGTAGCATCAGATGGCAGACGCCTAGCAGTATATGAACTAAATATAAGTGCTGGCAAAAACATAAAAATCATCATCCCAAAAAGAGCAATAACAGAGATACAAAAACTACTAACTCAAAATATAGAAATTTTCTATGATGAGACGATTTTGATGGCTAGGGCTGAGAATTTTGTATTCTTTACAAAGCTAATTAACGGCACATATGCTGATTATGAAAGGCTGATTAACTCAAACTTTGCTAACAAAATCACGCTAAATCGTAATGAAATAATAGATGGTATAAAAACAGTAAAACTACTAAGCGAGGATATAAAAATCAGTTTTAGCAAAGAAATAATAAACTTTTCAACTCAAAACCAACTAGGTGAAATCGCTCAAACCGAAACCGAAACAAATCTAGAAATCGCTGGGAATTACGATATAAAAGTAAAATCAAAAAATATCCTAGATTTTTTGGGGGCTATTGAGAGTGATAGCTTTGAGTTTAACTACAACGATGCTGGCATGCCAATCATGCTAAAGAGTGAAAACCTACGCATAATGATAGTTCAAGTATCTAAATAAGGCAAAATATGGAACACAATTACGGAGCAGATAATATCAAGGTCTTAAAAGGCCTAGAAGCAGTTCGCAAACGCCCTGGTATGTATATAGGCGATACAAATATCGGCGGTCTTCATCACATGATTTATGAAGTAGTGGATAATAGCATTGATGAGGCAATGGCTGGCTTTTGTGATACTATAAATGTAACTTTAACGCGTGATGGCTCAGCAAAAATCAGCGATAACGGCCGTGGAATTCCAGTAGCCATGCACCCAACTGAAAAAATCAGCGCAGCCACTGTCGTTTTAACCGTGCTTCATGCTGGTGGTAAGTTTGATAAAGACACTTATAAAGTCTCAGGTGGACTTCACGGCGTGGGCGTCTCAGTAGTAAATGCTCTAAGTAAAAAGCTGATTTTGGATATACAGCGAGATGGATATTGCTGGCATGAGGATTTTGCAGCTGGAATTCCCCAAAATGAACTAAGCCAAGGCGCAGCTACTAAAAAAACTGGCACTTGCGTGGAGTTTTGGCCTGATGATAGTATATTTGAAATAGTAGTTTTTGATAGAGAAATTCTAGCAAAACGCTTTGCAGAACTTGCTTATCTAAATCCAAAAATTACCATAAATTTCAGCGATGAAAGAGATGGTTTTAAAAAGAGTTATCATTTTGAAGGCGGTCTTACTAGCTTTGTTACTGATATGAACAAAACTAATGCACTAAGCAAGGCTGTAAGCTTCTGCGGCGGCGAAGATGATGTGATAGTAGAGTTTGCGCTTCTTTATAATGAAAGTTATAGCGAGAGCTTACTAAGCTTTGTAAATAATATAAAAACTCCAGATGGTGGAACGCACGAGGCTGGATTTAGAGCTGGGCTTACAAGAGCGATTACAAACTACATCGCAGCAAACGCAAGTGCTAGAGAAAAAGATACCAAAATTACAGGCGATGATGTGAGAGAAGGACTTGTAGCAGTAATTAGCGTAAAAGTGCCTGAGCCACAATTTGAAGGGCAAACAAAAGGCAAGCTAGGATCAAGCTATGTAAAGCCAATCACGCAAAAAATGGTTTTTGAAACCTTAGTAAAATACTTTGAAGAAAATCCAAACGAAGCAAGAGCTATAATGAATAAAGCTCTTTTAGCAGCGCGTGGTAGAGAAGCAGCAAAAAGAGCTAGGGATCTTACTCGCAAAAAAGACAATATAAATAGCGTAGGCACGCTGCCAGGCAAGCTAGCAGATTGCCAGAGTAAAGAAGCTAGTGAGTGCGAGATCTACCTTGTAGAGGGTGATTCAGCTGGGGGTTCAGCTAAGCAAGGCAGAGATAGAGGATTTCAAGCTATCTTGCCACTTCGTGGAAAAATCCTAAATGTAGAAAAATCACGCCTTGATAAAATTCTTCAAAGCGAAGAGATAAAAAATATGATCACCGCCTTTGGCTGCGGGGTGGGTGAGGAGTTTGATGAAAACCGCCTAAGATATCATAAAATCATCATTATGACCGATGCTGATGTGGATGGCTCACATATTCAAACCTTGCTTCTCACATTTTTCTTCCGCTTTTTGACGCCGATAATAGAAAAAGGCTATGTATATCTAGCCCAACCGCCACTTTATCTATACAAAAAAGGCAAGAAAAAAATCTATTTAAAAGACGAACGAGCCTTAAATGAGTTTTTAATTGAAACTGGCATAGAAAGCCGTGAGTTTGAGGGCGTGGGCGGTGCTGATTTGATTGATTATCTAAAACTTGTGGCGCAATACCGCTCTATGCTAAATGAGCTTAAAAAACGCTTTAATATAATAAGCGCGATCCGCCATATGATAGAAAATCCTGATCTTATCGGATTGCCTTACCCTGAGCTTTTTGATGAGATTAAGGCTAAGATTGAAAGCGATGGATTTAATATACTAAATAGTTATCTAAATGATGATGAAATTCGCATTTACGCACAAACTGCAAACGGACTTGAAGAGCTTGTAATTAGCGATTTGCTCTTTACAAATGCGATTTTTGAAGAGGCACTTCACATTCATAGCAAGATGAAAGAGCGTGGCTTAGACCTTGGCTCTGATCCGGTTGCTATATTAGATGAGATAGAAGAAAGTGCAAAAAAAGGAGCAGATATACAACGCTACAAAGGTCTTGGCGAGATGAATCCAGACCAACTGTGGGAGACAACGATGAATCCTGAAAATCGCCGCTTACTTAAAATCAGCATAGAGGATATGCAAAAAGCCAGCGATATTTTTGAGTTATTTATGGGCGATGAGGTAGAGCCTCGCAGAGACTACATCCAAGCCCACGCAAAAGATGTCAAGCACCTTGATGTATAAGTAATTTTATAGATTTTAAAATGAAGTTTACAAGATTACTTCTTATTGCTATTTTGACATTTTTTATTACTTGTGGGCAGGACTCACCAGAGGATGTGGCACTAAATGCTATAAAAGCATTGATTTCAGGTAATGATAAAAAGCTAAGCGAGTATTTTGCTCTAGATGAAGTAACAAAAAGCCAAGGTGAACAAAACGCTATAAAAAGCAAGCTAAAAGAAACTAGCCAAGAACTTCAAGAAAAAATAGCCAAAAACGGCGGCTTAAAAGACATACTAGTGCTTAATAGCACAGATGAAGATGATGGCATAGTAGTAGAAATAAATATGCTTTTTAATAACGAAAATAGCGAAAAAAGCCAAGTAAAATTAGAAAAAATAAATGGCAGATGGGCTGTAAGCTTTTAGCTTTGTATAACTAGAATTTCTAGCATAAATCTAGAATTCCCAAGTAAAAATCACTAGGAATTCTAGAATTCCAAAAAAAAGACAGCCCCTAACCCCCAGAAAATCTAGAATTCCCCCAAAAACGCAGATAAAGCAATTCCAGATTTTAGTGGGGTTTTAGGGGCGGCAGCCCCTAATGGTTTAGGGCGTAGCCCTTATAAAATTTGCGAGCTAGGCTAGATTTATCTAGCCTAAAAGCGAGCAAAATTCTAGAATTTCTAAGCAAATTCTAGAATTTCCTAAAAATTCTAGAATTCCCAAGGCAAAAACACCAAAATTCTAGAATTCCTAAGGCTAAATTCTAGAATTCCTACGCTAAATTTGTCTAAGAATTCTAGAATTCCCCCAAAAACGCAGATAAAGCAATTCCAGATTTTAGCGGGGTTTTAGGGGCGGCAGCCCCTAATGGTTTAGGGCGTAGCCCTTATAAAATTTGCGGGGCTAGGGGCAAGCCTCACTAAAGCGAGCAAAAATCTAGAATTCCTAGAGGCTTTTTGCGTTTATATCATTTAAGAATTCTAGAATTCCATATAGAGATCCCCTAAAGGGGCTGGGGGATGACATAGTAGGGAATTCTAGAATTCCCAAGGCAAAAACACCAAAATTCTAGAATTCCCAAAACACTAAATTCAAAAATTTATGCTAAAATCACTAAAAAATCAAAAGGAAATAAAATGCGCTATGGTGAAGAAATAATAAGCAATTTTGATGTAAAAAAAGACCTTGAGCTGTGGGAGAATTCCAGCCCTAACGACTATTTTATCCATATCACCTTGCCTGAGTTTTGTGCGCTTTGTCCCCGTTCTGGCTATCCTGATTTTGCTACAATCAGCCTTAGTTATGTGCCTGATAAGCTAGTTGTCGAGCTAAAAGCGATAAAACTATATATAAATAGCTTTATGCACAGGCACATCAGCCACGAAAACGCTGCAAATGAAATATACAACACGCTTTTTAACGCTTTAAAGCCAAAATACATGGAGCTAAGAGCTGATTTTAACCCTAGGGGCAATGTTAATACCATAATCGAGCTAAACTCAAATCAAAGCGGACAAACTAGCTATAATATCCAAAAAAACACATTTTAAAGAGCAAAAATGATAAATCCTAGCTTAATTGAACATATTTTCAAAGCCGCAAGCATAAGTCGCTGGAATGACTATCCAAAAATGGTTGATATTAACGAGCTTGATAAACAAGCCCATAAGGTGTTAATTGCGTATTTTCTAGCTAAGCTTGAAGGGGATATTAACATGCGAGTTATCGTAGAATACGGCGTTTTTGAGTTTTTAAGCCGTGTTGTAGTAACTGATATTCGCCCAGATGTGCTCCACTACATCCAAAAAAGCAAGGCTAGCGAGCTAAACTCGTGGATAAAAACACAACTTGATAAAATCATTGATAGCGAAAATGAGCTGTTTAAAGAGCGGCTTGATAACTTTTTTAAAGGCGATGATACTTATAAAAAAGAGCGTCTTATCCTAAAAGCTGCTAGCTACCTGGCTACAAAATGGGAGTTTGCGATAGTATATCAAACTAGTAAGTTTTTAGAGGGCATTGATGAGCTAAAAGCAAAGGTAGATGAAGAGATTGAAGATTATTTTGAGCTAGGTAGTATAAAAGAGCTTTTAGCTAGCACAAAGCTTTCAAAGCTAATTGATTTGTGTGGTCGCTTGCGCTTTCAAAGGCGCTGGGCGCAAACACAGCGAATTCCGCAAACAAATGTTCTAGGACATATGCTTGTGGTAGCGATTTTTTCGTATTTTTACAGCCTTGAAGTAAAAGCTTGTGATAAAAGACTTGAAAATAACTTTTATTGCGCTCTTTTTCACGACTTGCCAGAGTCACTTACAAGAGATATTATAAGCCCTGTTAAATACGGTGTAAAGGGGCTTGATGACATCATCAGCGAATATGAAATGAGACTGATAGAAGAGCAAATTCTCCCCCTTGCTCCAGCTAGAATTCGCTCAGAGTTTGCCTACATTTTAGGCGTGCGAAAAGATGGAAATAAGCGCATAAAAAGCGAGTTTGAAAACCGCATAATGCCAAATAACGAAAGCCTAAGCCTAAGTGCTGCGCTAAGTCAGTATAATACAAACGAATACAACGCAATTGATGGTAAAGCCCTAAAATGCTGTGACCGCCTAGCTGCGCTTATTGAAGCAGGACTATCGATTAGCTATGGTGTTCAAACCACCGAGCTAAAAGAGGGCTTTAAACAAACTTATAAAAAATTTGTAGAGAGTCCCACTTGCGAGGGAGTGGATTTTAAGGCGGTTTGTGATACTTTTAAAGAGCATTTTGGCTTAGAATTTTAGAACTTAAATATTTAGGCTCAGCTTGCGGACGCTTTTTACGAATTCTTGCTTGGACAGCCCAGCTTGTTCTGGCGAAACTTCTACGGCAGTTTCCTGCGCAAGCCGCCGATTTGTTTTAGTGACTTGGGCGGCTTGCTTGAAATTCTACCGCAGAATTTCGCCAGCCACTACCGTGGACACAGCCCCACGGCTAGTCCTGCGCAAGAATTCGTAAAAATCGCCTCACAATCTTGGAGCCTAATTGTGGTGTATTTATATGAATTTTAATTTTTATAAATTTATAAGCGAAGTGGCTAGAGAGATAAGTCCTAGCCTTTAACTTCAAGATTATTATAGCAAAAATACTAAATTTTTGTATAATTTTACTAAAGAATTCTAAAATTCCCTAAAAATAAAAGAAAGCAAATGAGTAAGCATCCAGATATTTCAACTTCATTTAAAGCGATTTTTGCGCTGCTGTGGCCGCAAGTGCTGATGATGTATGTTATCTGCGTGATGAATGTAGCACCTATTTGGGCAGCTGGCAAGATGAGTGCTGATGTCTCAGCTGCGCTTGGAGTAAGTATGCAAATGCTCTTTTTATTAGGCGTTATCAATATAGCCTTAAACTCAGGAGCCACCGCAGTCATCAGCCAGTCCATAGGTGCTAAAAAACTTGATAGAGCTAAGTTTTATGTCTTTATGACCTTGCTTTTAAACGCTCTTTTTGGCGTGGGCGTGGGCGTGCTAGCTTATATTTTCTCTGGGCAGATTTTTGCGCTTTTGGGGCTAAAAGGTGCGGCGCTGGATATCGCAAATGAGCTGTGGGCGGTGCTGCTTTTTAGCCTGCCTTGTAGCTTTTTGTTTAACTCAGCTATGGTGGTATTTCGCTCGTTTAGAGAGGTGATTTTGCCACTTATCATTACTATTATTGTTTGTGCTTTTTATTTGTTTTTTATATTTAAGCTTAGTTTTTCTCATTTTTTCATGGGGCGTGAGTATATGGGTTTAGCCTACTCAAATCTTATCTCTCAGGGCATTGCGGCATTACTAGGTGCTTTTGCGCTAATAGCAAAAGGGCATATAAGTGCTTCTTTTTTGCCTTTTGCTTGGCTACGGCTTGCCATGCCAAAATTGCTAAAAACAGCACTTCACTCAGGGGCAACTAGCATAGTTTGGCAAGCTGGTTATATTACTCTTTATGCTATTGTGGGTTTTTTGCCACTGCACTCAAACGAGGCCTTGGGCGGACTTGCCTCAGGGCATAGGGTGGAGAGCTTTATATTTATGGTAGGCGTGGCATTTCACATGAGCGCTAGCGTGGTCGTTGGCAACTGCTTAGGTGCAAAAAGAGCGGCTGAAGCTAGGCGAATTGCCGCTATTTTGGTATTTAGCGGGGCGGCTGTGATGAGCGTGGTAGCAGGAATTTTGTGGTGGTTTATGAGCGATTTGGCAGCTTTCATGAGTGATGATGGCTTGGTGCAGTTTTACATCGTAGAGTATCTTAAATACAACTTTTTAAGCACGCCATTTTCTATCATTTCTACTATTTTTGCTGGGGTGATGATAGGGGCGTCTGCGGCGCATTTTAACTTACTTATTTTTGGGCTTAGCTTTTGGGTTATTCGCATACCGCTAGCTTATGCGCTGGGGCATTTTGTATGGGGAGATGCGACTGGGGTTTTTGTAGCTATGCTTATCTCTCAGGTTATCCAAACAGCACTTATGCTTTATGTTTTTTACCGCGTTGATTGGACAAAATACGCTTTAAAGCACTAGGAATTCTAAAATTCCGTCATTGCGAGGGAGTAAAGCAGAGGGAGCAATCTCTAGGGAATTCTAGAATTTGCTTTTAGGAATTCTAGAATTCCTAAGCCTTGTGTCATTGTCCGGCTTGACCGGACAATCTCTATAAAAATCCTCCGACTTGCGTGTTAGTGTGTCATCCCCCGACTTGACCCTAGGATCTTATCATAAATAAATTTAGAATTTCTATAGAGATCCTCGGGTCAAGCCCGAGGATGACATAGTAGGGAATTCTAGAATTCCTAAGATAAATTCTAGAATTCCCTAAGGATGAATTTAGAATTCCTAGAGATTGCTTCGCTTCGCTCGCAATGACGGAATTTTAGAATTCCCTAAGATAAAAATACCCCCGCACCCCCAAAAAAACTAGAATTTCATATAGAGATCCCCCCAATGACTGCGAGGGCTAAATTCTAGAATTTAGCTTAAAAAGTTCTTTTTTGCTAAAATGCGGATTTTGGTTTTTTAGAAAATGATTGTTTGGTTAAATTCTAGAATTTATAGAGATTGTCCGGTCAAGCCGTACAATGACAATGCGTGGGTTGTTGCTTTGTTTTTGTTGTGGCAATGTGAGACTGAATTCTAAATTTAGAATAAAGTTATAATAAATGGTTAGATTACTCTTTTTTAAAAGGTAGTATTTTGTTAGTTTTGATTTTTTTATTTTTTCTAGGTTCTTTTATCTTTTTAATTTTGATTTTCTCTTATTGTTGGGCTGTGATTATATTTAGGCTTTTTGGCACAGATAGTAAAAGAGATAAAATTATTAGATTTTTTATTTACATAGCTATTTTTTATTTTGCTTTTAGTATTTGGGGTTTTCTTATTGATATATTTATAATTTTATGGATTAAGGATTTTAAAAGTAAGGCTATTTATTTTCGTTTAAAGTGGCTATTAGGTAATGTTATATTTGCTTTATCAATTCCTGTGTTTGTATATACTGCTTGGCAAATAAATATTCCTCAAAATATTTTTTTAAATATAGGTAATTTGCTATTAAATCAAAATGGTTCTAGATTTGAAATTGTAGATAAAAATTTTAGCAAAGAAAGCGATTTTTCTAGACAAGATACAAGGGAATTTTTGCTTTGTAACGAGAGGGGAGAATTTTGCCCTTTATTTAGCCTAGAATATCCTATTTTTGACATATACGCTGAGTATAATGGAACTAAAAAAAATATCGCAAAAGAATATGCGGTAGTCTATAAAAATAGCTATATTGTCCGTTTGCTAAAATATCTTATGCCAAGTAATTACTACTTAGAATATAGTGTAGGTGATTTTGAATATATAAAATTTAAATTAAGGAGTAATCAATGAGTAACAATATCTCATTAAACGAAGTAAAAAATGGTGCCTTTTTGGCTAGTGAAAGTTATAAACATGCTGTAGATAAAATTGAAAATTCCAAAACTGAAATTTAAAAAATGGAATAATCACCAACCCTGCTACAAATTCTAGTTTTGAAGTTATCGACCAAACAGAATCTGCTAATGGTTTTAGCACTACTGTATTTAGAAATCCCCCAAAGAGGCTGAGGGATGATATAGTGGGGAATTCTAGAATTCCTAAGGCAAGGCAAATCTAGAATTCCTAGAGATTGCTTCGCTTCGCTCGCAATGACGAATTTAGGGAATTCTAGAATTCCCTAAGGATGAATTTAGAATTTCTAGAGATTGCTTCGCTTCGCTCGCAATGACGAATTTTAAGGCTTAATAATGAGATTGCTTCGGTCGCTTTGCTCCCTCGCAATGACGCAGGGAATTCTAGATTTTATTCTCCAGCAATAAAGCTTGTCATATCCACAAAAAGATTTGGATGTTCTTGCTTGATTTTAGCAATTAGCTTCTCAAGGTCTGGTTCTTTGGCAAAATTACCGCGCGCTAGCTCGTCCATCGCCACACGCCAAACATCACCAAAATCAATAGGCATATGCTGCCAAATGCTGCGCTCCAAGCGTAGCTCAAAGCTTTCTTTTTGAGCTGTGCGCAACATGCGAAAAACCATATCCAAAATCTCAGCTGGCATAAATATATAAGGCTCTTCGTTTTTTATCGCAAACCACGGAGATTTAAAGTTTTTCGTGCCATTTACGATGCGAACTCTAAGCTCGTTTGAGCTAACTTCTTCTATATCAAAAGTGATGCGCTCTCTATCGCTGATGCCAAGAGTGTGGCTTATGTTTTCAATGATTTTTAGCGAGTTTATGAGCTTTTTGCTAGTGGAGTCGCTTTTTGCTAGTTCTGTGCTTTTTTGATTGTTAGCTTTTTTTATGCTATCAAAAGCATGAGCGCTACTTGCTTTTTGGCTCTTGGGGCTACTTTTTTCTATAGCGCTTTGGCGTTTGGCTTTGGCAGGATTTTGCCTAGGTGTGATTTTTGGCTTTTTTAGCTCTTCATTTTCCACGCTAGTAGGCAAGCCAAAAGTGCTAGTTAGAGCCCCTATATTCTCAGCTTTTTTAGTAGCTATTTTACTCTCAGTTTTGCTAGCTGGCTTTTTAGTAGCAGTTTTTGTGGCTGTTTTAGCAGCAGGCTTTTTAACAGCAGTTTTTGTACTAGCCGTGCTACTTTTGCTAGCGGCAGCTGACTTTTTGACAGCAGATTTAGCGGCTGTTTTAGCGGCTGGTTTTTTAACAGTAGTTTTTGTAGTTTTTTCGCTCATTTTTTCACCTATTTTGATCGCACCAGACCATGATGCCTTTTTGGGCGTGAAGGCGGTTTTCAGCCTCAGCAAATATCTCATCAGCATGGCTTTCAAACACCTCTTCGCTCATCTCATATCCACGATACGCTGGCAAGCAGTGTAAAAACACGCTTTTTTTGCCACTCATCTCCATTAGCTTGCTATCTATACAAAAGCCCTTAAAATCAGCGATACGCCCTTCTTTTTCATCTTCTTGCCCCATTGAAATCCAAGTATCAGTTACTACTACATCAGCGTTTTTTATAGCTTCTTTTGGCTCATTGCTTAGGCTGATTTTTGCACCACTTTGCTTTGCCCAGCTCTGCGCTATTTCAAGCACTGCGCTACTTGGCTCGTAGCCTTTTGGCGTAGCGATTGCTAGCTCAAATCCTAGCTTGCCAGCAGCTTCAATGAAGCTATTTGTCATATTATTTCCATCGCCTATGTAGCACATTTTCATCTTTTCTATATTTAGGCCAAGCTCTTGTAAGGTTAGCAAATCAGCCATGACTTGAACTGGATGAAAATCATCGCTAAGCCCGTTTATCACAGGCACGCCTGAGTATTTAGCAAGCTCTTCAAGGTCGCTTTGTTTATAGACGCGCGCCATTATCATATCCACCATGCGACCAAGCACACGCGCAGTATCTTTTACTAGCTCACCTCGCCCTAGCTGGATATCCTTTGAGCTAAGAAAAAGCGGATGCCCGCCAAGCTCGATCATACCAACCTCAAAGCTAACTCTCGTTCTAGTTGAGCTTTTTTCAAAAATCATAGCTAATTTTTGATCTTTTAAATAAGGCTTAAATTCCCTTGCCTTAGCTTCTTTTTTTATCTTGCTAGCAAGCTCTAAGATGCTTAAAATTTCAGCCTTGCTAATATCTGCAAAATTTAAAAAATGTCTCATAGTAAGCCTTTTAGTTTATAATCATTGTCTTTTAACTCATTTAAAATTTGAAAATTATTAGAAAAAATAATTTTCATTTGCCACTTGCTGTTTTGTGTAGCTGCGTGCTAAAACTACAAAATTTTTGCCACTTCTTTTGCGTGATAGCTTATTATCATATCAGCTCCGGCTCTTTTTATACCTAGCAAGGTCTCCATCATCACTTTTTCATAATCAATCACGCCAAGTTTAGCCCCAGCTTTTAATAAAGCATACTCGCCACTTACATTATACGCGCAAAGCGGCAGTAAGCTACGCTCTTTTATATCACGGATGATGTCTAAAAAAGCAAGTGCTGGCTTTACCATTAAAATATCAGCGCCCTGAGCTTCATCTTCTAGGCTCTCTCTTATTGCCTCAAAGCGGTTTGCGCTATCCATTTGATAGCTTTTTCTATCCCCAAAGCTTGGGGCTGACTGCGCCACATCACGAAATGGACCATAGTAAGCACTAGCAAACTTCGTAGAATACGCCATCACAGGCAAGTTCTCAAAGCCATTTTCATCCAAAGCCTCCCGCAAACAAGTAATAATTCCATCCATCATTCCACTTGGTGCTATCATATCTGCGCCGTTTTTTGCGTGGATTAGGGCTTGTTTTGCGCTGATTTCTAGCGTGGCGTCATTATTCACAGAGCACTCATCTAAAACTCCGCAGTGTCCGTGATCTGTATATTCACAAAAGCAAAGATCAGTAATAACAAGCAAAGAGCTGCCAAACTCAGCCTTTATAGCCCTTAGCGTGCGAGCGATTATCCCATCATCACTTAGAGCGTCACTGCCTACGCTGTCTTTTAAGCTTGGAATTCCAAAAAGCAAAATGCTCTTTATCCCAAGGCTTTTTAGCTCGTAGCATTCTTTTAAAATCTCATCAATGCTAAGCTGAAAAACGCCTGGCATGCTTGCTATTTCATTTCTTACCCCCTCTCCTTCAACCACAAAAAGCGGATAAATAAAATTATCCAAATCAAGTCTAGTCTCACGCACTAAATCACGCACCAAAGGATTTAGCCTAGTTCTGCGAAGTCTATTAAACATTTTTGCTCCTTTTTATAATTATAGCAGAGGAAATTCTAGAATTCCCTAGTTTGTGCTAGCATTTTCATCGCCATTTTGCGATGAATTATCTTTGCTAGAATTTTCATCAAAAATCTTGCCTTCTTTTATAAGATTTGTTAGCTCCACAGCCTTAGCAGCGTCCATTTTAGCTAGCACGGCTGAGATTTTCTTTGCTTCCATGCGGTATAGTAGCTTTGCAGCGTCTGTGGCATCCATAGCGCCAAGCACCTCAGCGATTTTTCCATCTTTCATTTTGACATAGGCTTCAAGCATTTTGTCGTTATTGCCTTTTTTTAGCTCGTTTAAAATCGCTTCATTTTTGGCTAGCATATCGGCTACTTTTGCCTCGCTTTTAGCATTTGCCTCACTTATATTTTGCTCTTTTTGAGCAATTAGCGCAAGTGTGGCATTTAGCTCGGCTTCTTTGGCTAAAAGCTGAGCTTGGCGCTCATTAAATAGCCGTTTTGTAGCCTCCCTGTAGCTATCAAGCTCTGATTTTGCGGCTTCTAGTTTTTCATATTCGCTTAAAATCTGCTCCCTTTTTTGCGCTGTGATGATCTGCTCATCTGCGCCAAAACTAAAACTAAAAGCACAAAATAACAAAAATAATCTAGAATTCCCCAAATTAAAAAACACCTTAAAACTCATTTTCTTTATTCCTTCTAAAATACCCCATAACAGCGATTTCATCAAGCTGGGCTTGATTTTTCTTTTCAATCTTTTTTAGCATATTTTTTACTTCTGTATTGTGTAAAAACTTTATTTTCTCGCATTCTTTGTAGGCTTCTTTATACTCGTTTTCTAGTTCTGTGATTTTGCCATTTGCTGCGATGATTTTTTGTTTTAAAAGCTCGCTTTCATCGATGCGCTGTGCGTGAGTAAAGCTAAAAAGCTGCATAGTGCCAAAATCGCCTGAGCTAGGGAATTCCTCGTGCGCTAAATCATCTTTTATGCTAGCAAGCTGGGCTTCAAGCGAGCTTTTGTGTGAACGAGCATTAAAAAGGCGAATTTCAATATCGCTCATTTTTTGCTCTTTGATTTTTAGCACGGGGCTGTATTTGCTTTTCATCTTATTATAGTGTCGTTTCGCTCTGGGCTAGTTGAGATTATACCTACTTTTACGCCGGTTAGCTCTTCAATTCGCTCTATGTATTTTTTAGCATTTGCTGGTAGCTTTTCAAAGCTGCGAATGCCTGCTATACTATCCCAGCCATCCATTTCTTCATAAATAGGCTTAGCATTTTCTAGATCACTTGGGAAGTAGTTTATGCGCTCTCCTTTATACTCGTAGGCTACGCAGATTTTGACCTTAGGCATACCATCAAGCACATCAAGCTTCATCAGCGCAAACTCATCGCAACCATCTAGCCTAGCTGCATATCTGGCGCACACAGCATCAAACCACCCAGTACGACGCCGCCTGCCAGTTGTAGTGCCAAACTCCCTACCTACCTCACAAAGCCTATTGCCGTCGCTACCAAAGTCCTCGCTAGGAAAGGCTCCATTGCCCACTCTTGTGGTGTAGGCTTTTACTATGCCTATTACTTTGCCTAAATCTTTTGGGCTTAGTCCAAGACCTGTACAAGCCCCAGCAGCAATAGTGCTAGAGCTAGTCACACACGGATATGTGCCATGGTCAATGTCAAGCAAAGTGCCTTGCGCTCCCTCGCACAGCACCTTTGCGCCGCTATCAAGCTTGCTCCAAAGCAGCTGAGTGGTATCAGCGATAAATGGAGCTAAGATATTTTTATACTCGCTAAACTCTTTTTCTAGCTCGCTTTGATTTGGGAATTCTAGATTTAACGAGCTAAAATACGCCTTGTTTTGCTCAAAATCAGCTATGATATCGCTAGCTAGCTTAGCTGGGTTTAATAGCTCGCCTACTCTATGACCTGTGCGACTGATTTTATCGCTGTAGCTTGGCCCTATGCCTTTTAGCGTAGTGCCTATTGCGTTTTTGCCTTTGGCTGCTTCTTTTGCCTTATCTATTTGAGAGTGAAATTCTAGATTTAAATGCGCTCTATTTGAGATAAAAAACCTACCCTCAAACTGCGAAATATCGCCAAATTGCTTTAACTCTTCAATTAGCACGGCTGGATTTAGCACGACGCCGGTGCCGATTATATTTGTAGTATTTTTGTGTAAAATTCCGCTTGGCACCAGATGAAGTGCGTATTTTTTCTCACCCACTACGATAGTGTGACCTGCGTTATGTCCGCCGCCACTACGACAAACTACATCGTAGTTTTGGCATAGCATATCTACGATTTTGCCTTTGCCCTCATCGCCCCACTGGATACCTATTACTAAATCAGCTTTGTTCATTTCTCATCCTTATAAAGTTATTAAAAATCTAGAATTTCTAGGAATTCTAGTTTTAGGAATTCTAGAATTCCTTTGTCAAACTCTCTATTAAATTATCACAATGCACAGCAAAACCTGCGCAAGTAAGAGCTTCTATCTCATACACGCCGCCACTTGCTAAAATGCTATTTTCTTTTAAAAATCTAAAAAACAGCCCCTCATAATAGCGCATTTTTGAGTAATAAATAGGCGCATAAACAGCGTTTTTATAGTCTTTGCCAAGGCTAAGCATAAGCTCTAAGCTATCTTTTAGCTCTGCTGGGACTAGACTTAGAAGTGCTTTTATATCGCTTTTTGTGCTAGCTTTTACAAGTGCGCTTAGCCAAGGGATATTTTTAGCTAGCAAAATTTCTATGCGACCTTGTTCAAATACGCTCATATCAAGCCCTAAAAGCTCGCACAAAATATGAGGAATTCTCATATTTGAAATCTGTAAATGCGTGCTAAGCTCAAGCTTAGAAAGTAGTTCATCAGCAATGCTTACACAAAGCCCAAGCTCACTGCTACCAAGCATCTCAGCACCTATTTGATAAAACTCCATGCTAGGATAGCAAAAAACAGGCTGGATATAAAACCACTTGCTCTGATTTTGCCCTTTTAGACGGCGCGTGGCTATACGAACGACATCAATGGTAGAATCACCCCTTAGGCTTACTTCATGATTGCTCTCATCGCTTAGGCGAAGTAGCTTTTGCTCTTTTAGCCCAAAGCGCTGATGATAGCTAAAAAACGGCGTGATAATCTCGCTAAAGCCCTTTTCTTCTAAAAGCTCGCTAGCAAGTCTTTCAATACGCCTTTTTATCTTTGCGCTCTTGCCAAAATACAGCCTTGAGCCGCTGGGAATTTCATGCTCGTATATTTGCATTTACTCTCCTGATATTAGGTTTATGAGCCTGTTTTGCTCGTTTATGATCTGCTGTTTGATTGCGCTGATGTCGATATTTTCATCAGCTTTTAGTGTGGTTTTAAGCTTTAGGGTGTTTTTGATTATTTCATTTGCATCATCACAAACAAAAGCTAGATCCTCATCTTGCGCTTCACGCAAGCTAGCAAAGGTATTTTCATACTCATTTTTGTTAAATAATTTTAGGTTTTTGTCATTTATTAGCTGCAAGATACTCTCAAGCTCATAAGACATAAATATCAAAAATTTAAACAAATTTATCATGCTTGTTTTGCTTTTTGAATCACTGCTAGCAAGTTGTGTGAAAATATTTTCTTTTTTTGATAGTTCAAGGGTAGCTTTATTAAGCTCCCCGCCACTAACAGCCGGATATATAAAATCACCTGTCATAAACTCAAATCCTATCAAAGAAAGAATTTTAAAGATTTGAGCATTTTCTACATTTTTGGTACAAAGGATTTTATTCTCAGCCTTACAAGTAGCTAACATATCGCTTAGCTTGTCTATGATACCAAGTTCTTTTAATAGCCCTTTTGTATAAGCTCTAGTTACACGCATATTGCTTACTTTTAGCTCGCTTGCTAGCTCTATTGTCTTCTCATCTAGCTCATCTACCATAAAATCAATGCCAAACTCTTTATATCTATTTACCACCTCATTTACTTCGTTTGCAGGATTTCTCATAGTAAAGATATCATTAACTAGAATTCTCATATTACCAAGGTATTTATCCTTAGCAAATTCTTTAAACTTTCTATAAAAAGCATTTGAGTTTAGCTGAGATATAGGGATGTTTATATAAATATTTACATCATATAACCCATTTTTTCTAAATGCTTCATAAGCAGATTTTATAATCCAAATATTTAGGTCTACAAACCAGTATTTTTGGCTTAGCAAGTTTGAAAGATCGCTTGCACTTAGTTTGGTTTTAGTATCTTTTAGATTTATGCTAACTTCAAAAGCAGGCACTTTTTTCCTTGCTATATCATAAATTGGCTGATAAATAACGATAAAGTTTTCTTCATCAAAGGTCTCAAAGCGAGAAAGCAGGTCTTTATACTCTTTAAATATCATAGCACTAGTATCGTTAAACTCATAATAGCGGTTTTTGCCAGCAAGCTTGGCTTGATACATAGCCCAATCAGCTTGTTCTAATAAAACATCAGTATCTACAATATTACTTTGCGGATAGTAAGTTATACCTATGGTTGCGCCTATGTAGACATTGTAATTACCTATAATAAAGGCTCTGCCTATGCGGTCAATTATTTCATTTGCTAGCTTGCGGACATCGTTTAGATCATCAAAGTCTTTTATAATAAGCACAAACTCATCACCACCAAGGCGAGAGACTATATTACCTTTATGCTCCATTATTGATACCATGTCGTTTTTCTTGTGTACTATGGTTTCTAGTCTATTTCCTACAAGCTTTAGCACCTCATCGCCACAGTTGTGTCCGTAGGTGTCATTTGCTGCCTTAAAGCCATCAAGATCCATAAAAAACAAAGCAAATTTTTTATTATTTACAGTAGCTTCTTCTATATTTTCCTCAAGCAGTTTTAGGAACTTTCTTTTATTTGGAAGTCCTGTTAGTGCGTCGTAATAGGCTATTTTTTCTAGCTCGTTTTCTTTTTGTTTTAGGTTTGTGATATCAGTTGAGATACCGATATAATTTGTGATTTTTCCGGTTCTATCACGCACTGCTGAGACACTTAGGATTTGTGGGAATTCTGTGCCGTCTTTGCGGATATCGTAGATTTCACCTTTCCATGAGCCTGTTTTTTCTATAGATTTCCACATGTTTTTAAAGAAATCTTTATTATATCTGCCCAAGTTTAGCAGTGATGGGTGCTCGCCAAGCACTTCATCTTCGCTATATCCAGTAGTATCTGTAAATGCACTATTTACTTGTATGATATTTGTTCGCTCATCAGTGATTATAATGCTTTCTTTTGAGTTATCAAAGATAGTTGCTAGTAGATTTAGTCTAGCTTCTTCTGTTATTTTATCGCTGATGTCTTCTAGTACGCCTAAGACGACTTCTTTTTCTTCTTCGTCTTTGGTTTTTATCTTAGCAAAGTGCCCTTTAAACTTCAACCACACATCTACTTGTAGCCTTGAAGTAGCTTTTAGTTCTATATCTATGGTGTGTTTGTGGTTTTTTATGGCTTGTTCGATTTCTTCTATTAGCAAGTCTACATAGTTTTTTTCTATGTATTTTGGCAGGATTTTTGCTGTAAGAGCGGTATTAAGCTTATCTTGTCCTAGCAAGTCAAAAAAGCTAACAGGCAAGTCAAAAAGCCCAGTTTCGACATCGTATTGCCACGCCATGAGCGAGCTTCCTTGTAGCTGTTCTCGCTGCAACTCTAAATCGCTTTTTAAAGCTCTTAGTTCTTTATATATGCTTGAAACATCTCTAAAATACGCATAAGCCCAAATATCCCCACTAGCTCTTTTTTTATCATCTAAAGGCTCAAATCTCATTATATGCCATACTTTTTGTCCATTTTCTCTATTGATTTGTAAAACATCATCAATCACAGCATCTGAGTGAGAGTTAAAGTGTCTCTCAAGGTCAGCTAGCTTACCTTTATCACTTATAATATCGCTTAAGCGCAAGGTTTTTTGGATGATATATTCTCTATTATATCCTAGGGTATCTATTATATTTTGCGTTGCGCCGATTACTTCTAGTTTTTTATTTAGGCTTAGGATTAGACAAGGCCCTGTTTGTGCTATATTTACCATATCTTTGATCATAGAGTGCAGGCGAATAATATTTGTTAAATCATTTATCACATACACATGAAAAGCCGCTAGGTCTTTTATCATATGTCCACGGCTAATGCTTACAAATCTGCGCTCGCCAAAGCGAGTTTTATGAACATGAACAACATCAACCGAGTTTGTAAAATCAGCCAAATACGATGAATACAGGCTCTCATCTTCTAAATCAAAGAAGTTTTTAGTAAGAAACTCATCTTCGCTGTATTTATAAAACTCCAAAGCAGCGTTTGAACAAGATACTATTCTATCATCCTTAGCATTTACATAAATTATTATCAAATCACTGCTTTCAAACAAAAGCTCGTGTTCGTTTTTGTAAAAGCCTAGGTCTTGTTCTAAGTTTTTGATATTATAAAAAATCCTAGATAAGCGGTCATAAAACTTTGAAAAATCGCTATTTTGCCCAAAGTCTTGGACGATAAATTTGCCTTTTTCAAAGTTTTTTAAGAAAACTTTAAATTGGCGCAGTGGCACAATAATGTAGTTTTTAATATAAAAAAACAACTCAGCCAAAATAAAAAACAAAAGAGCTAAACAAACAAATATCAAAACGCCAACTAATAAATATCTTTTAAAAATCTCAGATATTTTTACATCTGAAAACACAGCGATTTTTAGATTTGGCAGGTAATCTACTGCGTAATACACCCACGCATCCTTGCTTTTAAAGACGCTAAAATCAGCATGGGAGTTTTTCCAATCATCATCCAAACTAAGCTCGTCATAAATATTTAACCAAGCATTATCATTTACTCCATCATAGATAAAGCCATCTTTATCCACCATATAGCTATTTTTAGATCCATTAAGCACCAAGCGAGCTATTTTTTTGATATTTAGTAGCATGATTGCGGTTTTATCACCAAGATTATAGGCTACTAGTTCGTAGACTTCGCTATCTTTGTTATCATCGTAGGCAAATTTATCTATTAGAATTTCACCACTCTCTAACTCGCTTAGCAAGAAGTTTGGCTCTACTATATAATCATCATTTCTTGTATAGGAGTTTAGTATTTTATGATTTTTATCTAGCAAATAAACAGCATGCAAAAACTCATGATTTTCAAAAAGCATGCTAGATCTTTGCTCTAAAGTATTGCTAGCTAAACTTACTTTTAGCTCGCGAAGTGCGCTATCTATGCTGCTTACTAGCAAGGTTGAGTAGTGCTCATTTTTTAGTTTTAGCTCGTTTTTTTCTTGGTTTATTGCCATATAAATTACTATCACAATAAAAAAGATAGTAAAAATAGAGCTAAGTACAAGAGTGCTATAAAATCTTTTTAGCAAGTTGTGTTCTATTGTATTATTCATAATTTTGCCTAATTATTTAACTATAAAAAATGCCTTAATTTTAGCAAAAAAATAATATTTTGTAGCTTAAATACTTTATAAGTTAAAAGTGAATTTTTTAAATATTTGTGGGAATTTTAAAAAAGGTTCTAAGGAATTCTAGAATTCCTTAGAATTCCCTAGAATTTTTCTAGAATTCTAGAATTCCCTAGGCTTGGGGAATTCTAGAATTTATTTGCTAAATAATTTTAAAATCTTTGCGCTTATGCGTTTAAATAGTGATTTATTTGTGGTTTTTTCTAGCAAATACTGCGCGATATCACTGCGCTTAAACATAAGAGCAAAGCTATAAGGCGTTAAGCCCATGCCGTTATTTGCATCAATATCAGCTCCATTTTCTACTAGCAGTTTTACCATTTCAAGATCACCCTTAAAGCACGCGCCAGCAAGCGGAGTTTGTCCCCTGTCATTTCGCTCATCCACATTTGCACCATGATTTATTAGCATTTGTGTGGTCTTAAAAGCACCATTGTAGCTAGCAAGCATTAGCAGAGTATTGCCTTTGTGGTTTTTTAGATTTACAGGCAGACCTGCGTTTATCATTTTCTCAAGTTCTTTGCACTCATCAGATCTTGCCATATTAAAAGCCATCTGGCAAAGCTCTTCGTAGCGTTTTTCTTCTTCTTTTGTGATTTTGTTATTTATTTCTTCATTCATTTTTACTCTTTTATGCTGTTTAAAAATCATAGCATTTATGATCTAAAAATTCTAAAATAATTCTATAAGTTTAAAATCTAAGAAATTTCAAAATTATAGAATTCTAGAATTCTAGAATTCCAAAAACTAAGGAATTCTAGAATTCTTGCGATTTTAGCGCCCAGCAGGTTGCCCAGCAAAATAGGCGCACAAAATAAATCGATTACTTGCCTAGCGCTTTACGAACGCCATTAGCATACTCTGGGCTAATTTGCTCAAATAGTCCAAGTGCTCTATCAATTATTTTTTGCTCTACGCCGTCCATGCTCTCAGCGATGTTTGAGTATAGTCTTTCTTTCTCATCGCTTGGCAAGATTTTATATAGATCGATTGCACCCATGAAATCATTATCATGTTGATCGTATTTATCAGCTGCACCCTCAATTGCCAAAGCTGGCTCAAGGTATTTTTTATCCTCAGTAGGTCCATTATAACTATTTGGCTCGTAGTATACACCGCTTTCTACATTGTAGCTGCCATTATTCATGCTACCACCACGGTAAGAGTTATTTACCTCTACAATTGGTTTATTGACTGGCAATTGTTGATAATGCACACCTAGGCGGTAGCGTTGTGCGTCTGGGTAGCTAAAAGTTCTAGCTTGTAGCATTCTATCAGGGCTTATGCCGATACCTGGGACTATATTACTTGGGCTAAATGCTGCTTGCTCTACTTCGTTAAAGTAGTTTTCAGGGTTTTTATTTAAGGTCATCACACCAACTTGAATTAGTGGATAGTCTTTGTGTGGCCATACTTTTGTTAGATCAAATGGGTTAAATGGGCACGCTTTTGCTTGTGCTTCTGTCATGATTTGAATTTTAAAATCCCATTTAGGAAAATCGCCTTTATCAATCGCTTCATATAGATCTCTTTGGTGGCTCTCACGGCATTTACCGATAAGCTCAGCAGCTTCTTTGTTTGTTAGGTTTTTGATACCTTGGCGAGTTTTGAAGTGGAACTTAACCCAAAATCTCTCACCTTTATCATTTATAAGACTATAAGTGTGAGAGCCAAAGCCGTGCATATGGCGGTAGCTAGCTGGAATTCCGCGGTCACTCATTAGAATCATTACTTGATGCATTGTCTCAGGATTTAAGCTCCAAAAATCCCACGCTGCGTTATTTGAACGAAGATTTGTGCGAGGGTCACGCTTTTGGCTGTGGATGAAATCAGGGAATTTAAATCCATCACGGATAAAGAAAGTTGGAGTGTTATTTCCCACTAAATCCCAGTTTCCTTCTTTTGTGTAAAACTTAATGGCAAAGCCACGAACATCACGCTCAGCGTCCGCTGCACCAGCCTCGCCTGCTACTGTTGAGAAGCGGATGAAAAGTTTAGTTTTCTCGCCTTTTTTAAATAGACTTGCTTTTGTGTATTTGCTGATATCTTCTGTGATTTCTAGCTCGCCGTATGCGCCAGAGCCTTTTGCGTGAACTGTGCGCTCTGGAATTCTTTCTCTGTTTTGAAATGCTAGTTTTTCAAGTAGCATGTAGTCTTGAAGCAATACTGGACCTCTAGGGCCTGCTGTAAGGCTGTTTTGATTGTCGCCGATTGGATTGCCGCTTGCTGTGTTTAAGATTTTACTCATCTTATTCTCCTTTAAATTTGATTTGCGAAATTATACTAAGCTTTTATAAAATATTTTCTAAATAATAATTTTTATTGATAACAATTTATGCTTATCTAAATATCTTTTTAAAGCCAAAACCCTGCGCTAAAAAGCTAGGGAATTCTAGAATTCCGTTTAAAATTCCGTCAAAATTCCGTCATTGCGAGCGAAGCGAAGCAATCTCTATAAAAATCCCCGCCTTGCGTGTTCTGTGTCATCCCCCAGCTTGAGCTGAGGATCTCTATACGGAATTTTAGAATTCCCTAGCGCAGAGATCACCCGGTCAAGCCGGGTGATGACACAAGGTTTGGGAATTCTAGAATTTATTCTAGGGAATTCTAGAATTTATTCTAGGGAATTCTAGAATTCCTTAGCTGAGAAAATCTCATAATGCTGCCCTCTAAAATCAAAAACCAAGCCCTTTGCGTGTAGCATTAGCCTTTTTGCGCCTGTTTTTGCCACTCGCTCGGCCTCACTCATTTTATTATCTAGAATTCTCTCTATATCGCTTTTTTCTAGATTATAAAGTGGGTCGCCTAAGATTGCGTGTCCTACGCTGTGTAAATGCAGCCTGATTTGATGCTGTCTGCCAGTAAGCGGATAGCATTCTACAAGCGTGGAGTTTTCTAGGAATTCTAGAATTCTTAGCAAAGTAACAGCCCTTTTGCCTTTTGGATTTATCTCCATTTTTTGCTTTGTATGCCCAGCTAGAGGCCCAAGGCTCATACTTTTATCGATTACAAAGCCATTAAAATCACTTAGGAATTCTAGTTTGCCAAAAAACTCGTCAAAATTTTCAGCGCAAAACTGCCTTAGCCCTGCACTGCGCAGATCCCCACGAACGAGAGCAAGATAGCTTTTTAGTACCTTTCGCTCTTCAAAAAGTGCTTTTAGCTCTTTTGCTGAGTTTTTGCTCTTTGCTACAAGTAAAAGCCCACTAGTCTCAGCATCTAATCTATGCGCCACGCAAGCCTCTCTTCCGTATAAATGCCAAATCTCATCATACATATTATAAGGGCTATTTCTGCCATTTGGGTGCGAACAAATGCCGCTAGGCTTCTCAAACACGGCAAAATCGTCTGTTTCAAAAACTGGCTTTAAACCTTTGGGATAGCAAATATAATCAATCATAAAAAGCTCGCCGCTAAAAAGCTGATTTTTTGTCAAAATTCCGTCATTACTATTCAAAATTCGCCCTTTATCGCAGAGATTTTGCGCTTTTTTCATGCTAAAGCCAAGGCGCTTTAATGCGCTAAATACTCGCTCGTTTTTGGCAAAGCCGATTTTTACAAGTTCGTAGCCCAAATTTATCCTTTAAAAGTAAAATTAAAGCGTGATTTTAATATAATTTTAGCTAAATTTTAAAAAACTCAGCACAAAAAGGGGCAAAAATGGTAGAAAGATACGCAAGAGAAGCCATGAAAAGCAAGTGGAGCATTCAGGCAAAATACGATGCTTGGCTAAAGGTAGAGCTTGCAGCCGTTAGAGCGTGGAATAAGCTAGGGCTTATCACGGACGCGGACTGCGAGAAAATCCAAAAAAATGCTAAGTTTGACATAGCACGCATTGATGAGATAGAAAAGACCACAAAGCACGATGTGATCGCTTTTTTAACAAGCGTGAGCGAGAGCTTGGGAGATGAGAGCCGTTTTGTTCACTATGGCATGACTAGTAGCGACTGTATAGACACCGCCGCCGCTTTGCAAATAAAAGAAAGCTTGGAGCTAATTTTAGCCGACATTGACGAGTTTTTAACAGCCCTAAAAGAAAGGGCAATGGAGCATAAAAACACGCTCATGGTAGGCCGCAGCCACGGAATTCACGGAGAGCCGATAACCTTTGGGCTTGTGATTGCTATCTGGCATGATGAGATAAAAAGAGCAAAAGAGCTGCTAGAACACGCTAAAAAGGTAATCAGCGTAGGCGCAATCAGTGGAGCGATGGGAAACTTCGCTCACGCACCATTAGAGCTAGAAGAGCTAGTCTGCGCTGAGCTTGGACTAGACTGCGCCCCAGCCTCAAATCAAGTAATCCAAAGAGACCGCTACGCTCAGGTAATGAGCGCCCTAGCCATCCTAGCTAGTAGCTGCGAGAAAATCGCTGTGGCTGTGCGCCACTATCAGCGCACCGAAGTTTATGAGGCTGAGGAGTATTTTAGCCCAGGGCAAAAGGGCTCATCAGCCATGCCACACAAGCGAAATCCAGTTCTAAGCGAAAACATAACAGGGCTTTGCCGCATGATACGAAGCTACGCTACGCCAGCGTTAGAAAATGTCGCTTTGTGGCACGAAAGGGATATCAGCCATAGCTCAGTGGAGCGTTTTATCCTGCCTGATGCTTTTATCACCGCTGATTTCATGCTTGGGCGCATTACAGGGCTAATTAAAAACCTAGTCGTATATCCTGAAAATATGATGAAAAATCTAAATTTAACCGGTGGGCTAGTGTTTTCTCAGCGCGTGCTTTTGGAGCTGCCAAAGCGTGAGATAAGCCGTGAAGATGCCTATAAAATCGTGCAAAGAAATGCTATGAAGGTCTGGGCTGATTTGCAGCAAGGCAAAAGTGCCTTAAATGACAAGGGCGAGAGCTTGTTTTTACAAAATCTGCTTGGCGATGAGGATTTGCGTGCTAAGCTTAATGAAAATGAGATTAGAGCGTGTTTTGACTACTCTTACTACACCAAAAATGTAGATAAAATCTTTGCTAGGGTGTTTTGTTAGGCTGGTTAAATAGGCTGGCTCAGCTTTTTTACTCTTTTTTACGCTCACAGCTTGCGCAGCCCAGTCGCTCTGCGAAAACTTTTTTGGCAGTTTTCTTCGCTATCGCTTGAAATTCAGCCAAAAAATTTTCGCAGCTGCTGCCGCAGACGCTCCTCCACGGCTAGCGCTACGCTGCGAACGCAAAAAATAGTTAAAAAATCTTGGAGCCTTTATTTAATAGACTGGCTTTTTGCTGCTGCGGCTGTGGGTGAAGATGCGTTTATTTTCAAGCCCACAGCAGCAAAAGCACTAAACCAAGCTGTTTTTATATCTTTTTTTTCTAAATTATCATAATACTTAAAAGCAAACGCCAAAATACCAGCAGCAAAAAACAACACGCCTAAAAGAACAAATCCACTCATTTTTATCCTTTGAGAAAATTATAGCAGTTTTGGATAAAATTTTGGAGCAAAATAAAAAATTCACAGCGAATTCTGGAATTCCCTAAACTTTATTTTTTTTTGCCGATATATAATCTAGAATTTACTAAAAAGACTAGAAAATGGCAGAACTAGGATACTACAACTACTACAATGTAAAAGGCAGGCTAAATGTAGATAAGCCCCTTGATACCTACGCTAAGCGCATGGAGCTGCGAAATGGCGATGAGCTAAACGCTAATAGCACCGACCCAAGCAAAGGCGTAGAAGGGCAAATCCGCAAATTACAAGAGCATTTAAACGACACAGCCGCCGCAAACCGCGCGATATATAAGGACAAAGAAAGCTTAAAGCTTGGATTAAAGAAAAAATACTTTGGCGATGAGTATAACGCTGTAACTTTCAAATGGCGTTGGGACGAACATAAAGAGCTTTTTGCTATGTATGAAAACGAGCTTAGCATGAGTATGTTTGGGAAGATCTCAAACCTAGCTGACCCACGCATAGTCCAAGGTGGCGAGAGCTTTGAAGAGGAAGAAAATCGCCTAAATAAAGAGCGCCAAAGTGCTATCTCAGCGCAGTTTGGCAAACTTCTAGCAAATAACGGCGTAGAAAATAACGGCGCTTTGCTAATAGACTTTGATATTTATGAAATGAAAGCGGTGGTAAGTGGCAGCGAAAATAGCGATAATAACGGCAAAATAGCTAGCCTTTTAAACGAGCTTGGTGGTGGCAAAAACGCAAGGCAGCTATTTTATTTTGCGCTAAAAAATAATGGAGTTTTAAGCGATGAGAGCCAGCAAGAAAGCCTACATAAATGGCGAGCTGTGAGTAATTTTGCTGATTTTACTGGGCTTGATTTAAGGGATTTTAGCCTTAAAAATGGCGAGTTTGTAGGTAAGGACGGCACAAAGGCACTTGATTTGCTTAAAGTTGGCGTAGCAAATAGCTCTACGCCGGCTGATTTTAAAGGCGTGGCGTATGAATACGCAAAGGGCTTTATAGATGAAATGGCAAGCCTTGGCGGACTTGAAAAAGTGCCAGATCTAAAAGTATCTATCGCCTATGATAAAGAAAGCGGCTTTTACGCTCCAAAGAGCGATTTTTACGCTTAAACGCTAGGGAATTCTAGAATTCCTAAGTAAAATCTAGAATTCCTAAAATTCCTAAATAAAAAATACCCCCTAACCCCTAAAAAACTAGAATTCCCTAGAATTTACTTTTAAAAAAATCTATTATTTTAAGGCTGGTTTGAACAATTCTTGCTAAAATTGCTAAAATTTTTTTCAAAGAAAAGTTATGCAAAAGTTTGATTTTAGTGCTATTAGCGATATGTGCGTCAAATGCGGTAAGTGTAAGCCAAATTGCACCATTTTTAAAATCAGTGGCGATGAGGTGCGAAGTCCAAGGGGATTTTTAGACCTCATCGGTGCGTATAATCGTGGAGAGATGAAGCTTGATAAGAACGCAAAGAGCATATTTGAGAGCTGTTTTTTGTGTACAAACTGCGTGGAGGCCTGCCCTGCTTCGCTACCAGTGGATGAAATGATAGAAAATGTCCGCTTTGATCTAGCGCAAAAATACGGAATTTCGTGGTATAAAAGGCTGTTTTTTTACCTGCTGCGCCACCGCTGGGTCATGGACTTTGCTGCTCGCCTTGGCTATGTGTTTAAAAGCTGCGGATTTAGAGAGCATGATAATGATACAATGCAGCCAAAGTTCGCTCTACCTATGCTAAAAAAAGAGCGCCTTTTGCCAAATCCTAGCAAAAAATCTTTTCTAAACTCTCACCCTGAGATAATAAAAAACGGTGAACGCCAAGTTGGCATTTTTATAGGCTGCATGGCAAACTACGCCTACACTGATACCGGAGAGGGTCTGCTAAAAATTCTAAAAGAGCTTGGCATTTCAGCGCATCTTATGAAAAAGCAAGTTTGCTGCGCTGCGCCTGCGTATTTTACCGGCGATTTTGCCACCGTGGAGGCAAATGCGAAAAAAAATATTGCGTATTTTGAAAAAGTGCTAGAAAGCTGCGAGGCTATAATCTGCCCAGAGGCTACTTGCTCTGCTATGCTAAAGGTAGACTACGAGCGGTTTTTTGAGCATGATGAGCACTGGAAAGAGCGAGCTAAAAAGGTGATGAGCAAGCTCTATTTGGCGACTGAGTATTTTGTGAAATTTACTAATCTAGAGCAGATTTTGGAGCAAAAGACAGCCGGCAAAGAAAAACTCTCCCTAGTCTATCACGACCCTTGCCACGCAAGAAAAATGCAAGGCGTCTGGCGCGAGCCAAGAGCGCTGCTTTCACGCATTTTTGAGCTAAAAAACTCTGGCGATGAGACTAGCTGCTGTGGCTTTGGTGGAGTAACTACGCAAAGCCAAAACTACCACCTAGCAAGGGCTGCTGGGCTAAGCAGGGCAAATACACTAAGCAAAGCTGGTGCAAATGTCGTAAGTGCCGAGTGCTCAGCGTGTAAAATGCAGCTAAACAACTCGCTAAATCTAGCTAGCAGCGAGCTAAGATGCAAAAACCCTATTGAGCTAATTGCTTCTGCGCTATAAGCTTTGGGAATTCTAGAATTCCTAAGGCGAATTCTAGAATTCCTAAGTAAAATTCTAAAATTCCTAATCTAAAATTCCTAAAAAGAACCCCCCCCCAACCCCCAGAAAAACAAAGGAATTCTAAAATTCCTAGAGCAAAAACAGCTAAAAATCTAGAATTCCTAAGGATAAATCTAGAATTCCTAAGGCAAAATCAAGCTAAAAAAGGCTAAAATCCGCACTCATTTTTTCAAAGAAAGGTGGTGAGTTCTTTGCCAGGTGTAAAGGTTCATCAAAACGAGAGCTTCGACGAGGCTTATCGTCGCTTTAAAAAGCAAACTGACCGCAATCTTGTGGTTACAGAAGTGCGCGCACGCCGCTTCTTTGAGCCTATGACTGAGATTCGCAAAAAACAAAAAATCGCAGCTCGTAAGAAAATTCTTAAAAGGCTCTATATGCTACGCCGTTATGAAAGCCGCTTCTAAGAGGCTTTTTGCTTAGTAGCAGGGGTAGATTTTTCTACCCCATTTTTTATTTTACATTAAAAAGTAACTTTATTACAACAAAATTAGTCTTTTTTTGCTACAATGTCAAGATTTTTTTTAAAGGATTTGCTATGACTTACGCAAAAAAACGCTATTTTACCTACGCCTTAATCACGATTATAACGCTAGTTCTGCCCTTTATCCGCATTGATGGCAACCACTTTTTCTTGCTAAGCTTTGATCACAAAAAGCTAAACATTCTCTTTACTAGCTTTGATATGCAAGAGCTGTATTTGATGCCATTTTTGCTGGTGATTTTCTTTCTTAGTATTTTCTTTATGACTACGCTTGGTGGTCGTGTGTGGTGTGGCTGGAGCTGTCCGCAGACGATATTTAGGGTGATTTTTAGAGATTTATTGCAAACTAAGATTTTTAAAATCCGTGGCAATATAAAAGACAAACAACGCCCAAGCAAAAACTATCCAGTTCGCAAGGCTCTAAGTATAGCGATTTTTGCCCTGATTGCCTTTGTGGCTGCTAGCAACCTGCTTTGGTATTTCGTGCCGCCTGAGGATTTCTTTGCTTATCTTCAAAACCCAGCCGAGCATAAACTGCTTTTTGGTATAGTAACTGGCTTTGCGCTATTTCTTATCTTTGATGTGTGCTTTTTGGCTGAGAATTTCTGCATTTATGTCTGTCCTTATGCTCGCATTCAAAGCACGATGTTTGATCACGATACCATACAAGTAATTTACGATGAGAGGCGTGGCGGACGCGTGTTTGATGGTGCTGCAAAGCTTGGCAAAAAGCCGGTAGCTGGCGAGTGTATAGGCTGTGAGGCCTGTGTGGCTGTGTGTCCTACGCACATTGATATTCGCCGTGGTATGCAGCTTGAGTGTATAAACTGCCTTGAGTGCTCTGATGCCTGTGCTGCTGTAATGGGCAAAAAGGGCGAGCCAAGCCTGATTTCATGGACTTCTGCACACTCGCTAGATACTGGCAAGAAAGTTCAGTATTTTAGATTTAGAACTATTGCTTATATGGTGATTATTTTAGCATTTGCTATAGCTCTTGGCTTTATGAGTACTAAAAAAGAAAACATGCTACTAAACATAAACCGCAACACCGAGCTATATCACATCGTAGCTGATGGTGAAAAAATAAGAGTACAAAACGCCTATACCTTCCTTATCCAAAATACAGATAATAAAGCGCATTCTTATACATTTAGCCTTAGCGAGCCAAGAATAGAGTTTGTAAGACCAAAAAACGAGATCAAGCTAGAAGCAGGCGCAAAACGCAAAATAGTCGTTATTTTGGAGACAAAAGAACGCCTTATAGAAGAGAGTATGCATGATACGCCTATGGATATTACTATCACAGCAGTGGCTAGTGATGAGCCTGAAAGAGTAAGAGTAGAGCGTCATACTCGCTTTGTCTATCCAAAAATGAGCGAAATAGAAAAGGCTATGAAAAAATAGTTTAGCCACTTTTTGCTAAGGAATTCTAAAATTTAGCTTAGGAATTCTAGAATTCCGTCTAGAATTCCATCTAGAATTCCTGGGGGAATTCTAGATTTTACCCTATAAATTTTATTCTTTATTAAAGTTATAGATAGTAAAATTTATCAATACACAATTTTAGGTAAAATCATGAAAAAAGAAGTATTTTTAATAGCAATTAGTGCTAGTATAGCCCTAGGGGCAAATAATCAAAAAGATTTAGACTTGATAAACGCAAGCGCAGCTTATGATCAGGGTATAACAGGCTCAGGCGTAAAGATTGGCGTTATAGACGGTGCTGCTAGAGATGATGTAAGTCTTTTGCAAGGCAAAGTAAACGATCAAATGTTTTCAAAATATAAAGGAAGCACTTATAAGCCAGATTACACAGTAGATACACATGGTACTCATGTAACAAGCATTATAGTAGGAAATAACTTAGGAAATGATGCTCCACATGGTGTGGCTTACGGAGCTACAAGTTATAACTTACAAGTTACTGGTAGAAATACAACTGGAAGCAACTCGGACATTGAAGTACCTTCATCAGATAAAATATATTCTTATTTTATGGATAATGGAGTAAGTGTTATAAATAATAGCTGGAATTCTAAGATTTATCCGTTAGTTGGCATGGACGGAGAAATGGGTTATCATCCATTGTATATATCTACTGATGCCAATTCCTGGATAGAACAAGCTTTTTACAAGTCAAAAGAGATAAAAAGTTTAGTACAAATATCAGAAGAAAATAAAGCTCTTGTGGTTTTTGCTGCTGGAAATGAAGGTATGAGCTCTCCTGGTTTGTTTGCTACGCTACCTTCTTATAATGAGAAATTGCGTTCTTTTTTAGTTGTTGGGGCTGTTGATAGCGATAAAATCAAAAAAGATGGCGATAAACTTGTTTTAAATGGAGCAAGCGTTCCTTTATTTAGCAATGGATTTAAAGGCTCAATAAATTATGCTTTAATGGCACCTGGCAATAATGTCATAGCAGCAAATGCTGCTTATGGTTTGCGTGATGTGCTAGGCAAAACAGATAAAAACGAATTTATTGCAATTAGTGGAACAAGTCAAGCCACGCCTTATGTATCAGGAGCGGCAGCTTTGGTACAAGAAAAATTTCCGTTTCTTAAACCAAACCAGGTTGCCGATGTTTTACTAAGCACCGCAAATCAAAATTTCAAAAAGCCAAAAGTAATCGTAAAGAAAACTACTACTGGCGAAGGTTTAAAAAGTAAAACTTATTATACCGTATTCTATTTAGATGATAATGAAATCCCAATGAAGAATGGTCAAGTAGATACGGCTCAAGTTGAAAAAGACTTAGACGCAGAGGGATATTATTGGAGAGAATCTTGGGGTGCTATTCAAGCTAGTAATATAAATCAATTTAAAGACCCAGAATATAACTGGATTCAAAAAGCTAGCTGGCAAGAGGTTTTTGGACAAGGAATTTTAGATATAGGTAAGGCTATGGGTGGTATCGGCAAACTTGATGCCAACCGTATGAGCGACAAAGATATAGATTCTGAAAATTCTAAACAAGCTCTTTACACATTGAATATAGAAAAAAATCATGGTCAAGTAATTTTTAGCAATAACATCTCTCAAAGATTATGGGAAGATAACACACATGAAAAAGATGCTGTAAGTAAACCAATAAAATTACCAAATGTAACTCAAATAGGTATAAAAAAAGATGGTGATGGCACACTACTCTTGAGTGGTAATAGTGATTACAAAGGAGACACTATAATAAATAATGGTGAGTTAATACTGAGCGGAAAACTTATAAGTTCATCTGTATTTGCTAAAAATTCAAGCATTTTTACACTGCAACAAGGCACAGTAAATAACAATGTAAATATTAGTAACAATGCTATGCTTAGAGGTATAGGTAAAATTGAAGGCAATTTAATAAACTATGGTATTGTAAGAGCTGGTTTTTACGATGACAAAGACTCATCTAGCAGCCTCGATACTTTAAGAGTAGGTGGGGAATATAGTCAAAGGGGATCTAATGCTATATTACAAATTGCTTTTGCTAAAAGCGATTTAAATAGTAAATTTATTGCCAAAAATTATGATATACAAGATGGTGGGCTGCAATATGTGCCACTACACAATGCTGATAACTTAATTCAAAAAGGTGAAACAATAACTGTAAATTTGGACGATGGTCTAGTTCAGCAATTTGGAAATTTTAAAATTTCTGCACTTTCTACAAACTTATTAGCTTTTGATATGCAAGAAGACGGAAAAAGCTTTATAGCCAGAGAAAGAAATGGTAACGAACAAGGCAGAGGCTTAGATAAAGGGCAAGTAAAGCAGCCAACACCAACACCACCAGATGGTGGTGATAGCTCAGGTGGTGCAGACGGCACTGGCACTGGTGGTTCACAAGGTGGCGGCAGTTCAGGCTCTGGTTCGCAAGGTGGTTCAGGTAACACACCAACTAACCCAAGCCAACCAGCTCAGCCAACTCAACCAAGCACGCCAACTCAACCTAGCCAACCAACCCAACCAGAAGAGCAGCCTAACCAGCCACAAAACCCAAGTGGCAACACCGGCGATAATAACCAAAATAATAACGCCGGCGCAGGTAACCAAAACCAAAACAACCAAAACCAAAACAACCAAAACCAAAACAACCAAAACAACCAAAACAACCAAAACAACCAAGCAGAGCAAATAGCTGCTCAGCAACTAGCAGGGCAACAAGCAGTAGCTGCTGCTGTTTTAGCTGCTGCCCCAGTCGCTCCAAGCAGTCCTGATGCTCCTATAAAAGCACTTCAAGGCTTGCTTAATAATGCTGCTACTCTAAGTCCACAGAGCACCGCTGCCCTAGCCCAGCTAGACAACTTGCCTAGCGAGCAGTTTAGCGACGCTCTAAATGCTATGAAAAACACACCAACAAACACAAACATAGACTCTATTGATACAATGCAAAAAGACTTAACTATCAAAAACGCTCTATTTTTAATGGATCCAGCTAGCTCGCTTGGCTCACTAAATACTTCTAGTTCTGTATTTGCGCCAACAGCAGCCTTTGGCGATGAGTATCTAGGCAAGGTTGATGATGTGTTTATAAAAACAGAACTTAGCGCAGGTATAGCCTACCGCCACACCGACCACGATAATTACAAGCAAAACTCTTATTTGCTAGATTTGCAAGCCAAAAAAGCTCTTAGTGATAGCACCTTGCTAGGTGGCTTCATCGGTCTATCTCACTCAAAGACTGAGGATGATCTAAGCGACACCAGATCAAATATGTTTAGCCTAGGGCTTAGCCTAAATCACAATTTTGATAGCTTTGGCGTGCTTTTGGGGGCTAGTGCTGGTATGAGCTTTAACCGCTATGAACAAAGCATAAAATATCTAAGCAACGCAAAAAGTGATGCAAACTACAAAAACTACTTTGCTAACTTTCAAGGCGGCGTTTATAAAAGCTTTAAGCTAAGCGAGAACCTTAATTTTACGCCTATTGCGCTACTAGATTATAGCGTGATAAGGCAAGATAGCTTCTCTCAAAGCGGAGCTCTGGCAAAAAACTACGAGGCAAAGACCACGCACTTTGGCAGGGGCTGGCTGGGCGCAAATCTAGTTTATAACACTGAGCTAAATAATAACTGGCGCTTTAATGCTAGCCTTTTTGCCTTTTATTGGAGAAAGTTTAATAACAAAGATATAAATCAAAATCTAAGCTTTGTTGAAGCTAGTAATCAAAAGTTTTTAGCAAATACAAGCAGAAGCGAGAAGCAAGGCTTTTATGGTGGCGTTGCTCTTGGTGCTAGCAAGGGCAATAAGTTTTTTCGCATTAGCATAAGTGATGAAAAAGCAAGAGCTTATAATCAATATGAAATCATGCTAAGGGCTGGGATAAGCTTTTAAAGCTTTGGTGTAGGAATTCTAGAATTCCATCTAGAATTCTTGGGGAATTCTAGAATTCCTAAGGCTTTTTTAAAACACGGTTTGAAAAAATCTAGAATTCTATCTAGAATTCCTAGGGAATTCTAGATTTTATAGCACAAAAGCACAAGCCGCTTTTAGCTTGGCAAAAATCTCTAGTCTTTCATTTTCGCTTCGCACTAACAAGTTTAGCTTAAAGCTTTTATATTTAGTGTTTTTATTGCTTGCTGTAAGTTTATGCTCGCAGATACCAAGCGTGTTAGCAATCAACTCTTTTTCATCTCTATCAAGTGGCACAAAAATCGTATACTCCCAAATAAGAGGATAATCAATCTTTGGCTTAATATCAGCTAAGCAAGTACTAATGGGAATTCTAGAATTTCTTGCTAAATCTTTGACTAAATTTTGGGCTAAATTTTTGGCTGTTTTAGCGGTATCGGCTGAATTTTTAGCTAAGTTTTTAGCTGAGTTTTTAGCTGTTTTAGCAGCAGGGTTTTTAGCTGTTTTGCTCACGGCGCCACTCCCCACTTTTGCCACCACTTTTATACTCTAAGCAAATATCCAAAATCTCCATGCCTTTCTCAGCCGCTTTTAGCATATCATAAAGATTTAAAAGCCCTATGCTAACAGCGCTAAGTGCCTCCATCTCTACGCCTGTTTGTCCGCTAGTGCTAACCTTGACCCTTAGCTCAAAGCCAGGCAAATGAGGCAAAGCTATAAGCTCTGCGTCCGTGCCTGAAATCAAAATAGGATGAGCCATAGCAATAAGCTCGCTGGTTTTCTTTGCTCCCATTATTGCTGAGATTATAGCGATTTGTTCTACTGGGCCCTTTTTGCCCTGACCACTCAGGGCTAGCTCAAAGGTGACTTTGCTCATTTTTATACGCCCAGAGGCGATTGCTAGACGCTCGGTGATATTCTTTGCGCCGACATTTACCATTTTTGGATTGCCATTTTCATTTATATGTGTTAATTTCATAAGCAAAATTATAGCAAAATTATGCTATTTTTACTCACAAAAGAGTAAAAAAATGATAGAACAAAAAAGTATAGAGCATTTAAGAAATTCCATTGATATAGCTGATGTGGTGGGTGCTTATGTAAGCCTAAAACGCTCAGGCTCGTCTCTTGTGGGGCTTTGTCCTTTTCATGGTGACAAAAGCCCTAGCATGCATGTAAGCTCAAATAGAGGTCTTTATCACTGCTTTTCTTGTGGGGCTGGAGGCGATGCGATAAAGTTTGTCATGGAATACGAAAAGCTAAGCTACCCACAAGCTATAGAAAAGCTTGCTAGTATGTTTGGCATAGAGCTTGAATACAGCAATGAAAAAACACAAAAAAAAGATAATAGCCTAAAAGAAATTTTAGAGCTTTTAAACAATTATTATAAAACCGAGCTTTTTAACCCAGCAAATATTGCTGCGCTTAATTATCTAAAAGAGCGCGCTTTAAGCCCTGCAATGATAGAAAAGTTCGAACTTGGCTGGGCACCGCCAAGCCAAAACACTATAAATTTACTCCAAAAAAACGAAATAGAAGCTATTAAAGCCTTTAGCGCTGGCGCGATAAAAAATAGTGAGCGTGGCGTATACGCAAGCTTTTCAAACCGCATAACCTTTCCAATCTATAATCATATAGGCTCTATTGTGGGCTTTGGTGGACGCACCATCAGCGACCATCCAGCAAAGTATATAAACAGCCCTCAAAGCGAGATTTTTGATAAAAGTCGTGTGCTTTATGGCTATGATAAGGCAAGAGCGGCTATTTTTAAAAGTGGCGAGGTGATCATTTGTGAGGGCTATATGGATTGTATTATGCTGCATCAAGCTGGCTTTTTTAACGCTGTGGCTGTGCTTGGCACCGCTCTTACGCCAAAGCATTTGCCACTATTAAAAAAAGAAAATATAAAAGTAATTTTAAGCTTTGATAGCGATACAGCAGGTCAAAATGCCGCACTTCGCTCAGCTGAGCTGCTAAGTCGTTCTAGCATAGATGGCAAAGTGGTATTGATAGAGGGCGGCAAAGACCCAGCCGAGCTAGTAGCAGCAAATAGACAAAGCGAGCTAGCAAGCCTTTATAAAGGTGGAGTGGAGCTAGTAGAGTTCGTGCTAAGAAAAAAAGCAGCTGCGATGAGCCTGCAAACGCCCATGGATAAAATAAAAGCCCTTGATGTTTTGCGTGAGTATTTAGGGGCTTTAAGACCTGAGATTATCAGCTTTTACGAGCCCTTGGTAGCACAGATTTTGGGTATAAATCCGCATGACTTTTCACTTAAAAAAAATGTTAAAATTCCGCAAAATAATCAAAACTGGGGCATAAATAATAATTTTAGAAGCTTTAAGCCATTAAGGAATTCTAGATTTAAAGCCCCACAAGATGAAATCCCAAACCCCCAAGCCTATATCCAAAACACAAATAAGCGTGATATCCTAGCCCTTAGCGTGCTAAAAAATATCTTGCTAAATAATGAGTATAAAAAAATCGCTTTGCCGCTTCTAAATGCGCAGATGTTTAAGGATGTTAGGTATTATAACGCTTTTGTAAACGGCGATGAGAGTGTTTTGCGCAGCTTGGAGCTAGATGAGAGCTTGGAGCTTTATGACGCAAAACAGTTTAAATCAGCTCTTAATAGGCTGGTTTGTTCTTTTTTAGAAAGTGAGAAAAATCGCATCGCAAATAGTAGCGAGGATAATAAAGCTGCTAAAATAAGAGAACTAACCATAGCAATAGATAAACTTAAAAAGGAAATGTAGATGAAAGCACTTGCGCTTTTTAGCGGTGGGCTTGATAGCATGCTAGCAATTAAGCTTATTACAAATCAAGGCATTGAGGTTCATGCCCTGCACTTTGATATAGGATTTAGCAGGGATGAGAATATGCTAAAGACCTTAGAGCGTAGGGCAGCTGAGGCTGGGGCTAGTTTTGAGAGAGTAAATATCACAAATAAATATTTGCGCGATGTGCTTTTTAGCCCAAAATACGGCTACGGAAAGGCGTTTAATCCTTGTATTGACTGCCACGGATATATGTTTAAGACAGCTATTTGTCTGCTTGAAGAGCATAAGGCTAGCTTTGTTATCTCTGGTGAGGTCTTAGGACAGCGGCCTATGAGCCAAAGAAATGAAGCGATGAATCAAGTAAAAAAGCTCTCAGGCAACGGCGAGATTATTTTGCGCCCACTGTGTGCTAAGCTGCTGCCACCAAGTCTGCCTGAGCTAAGAGGCTTTGTAGATAGAGAAAAGCTTGAAGCAATAAATGGTCGCTCAAGAGCTCGCCAAACCGAGCTAGCCACGCTCTTTGGCTTTAGCGAGTGGGCTAGTCCTGGTGGGGGCTGTCCCTACACAGATCAAGGATTTAGTGCTAGAATTCAAGACTGGATGGCACACGAGGGCAAGGGGCGAGAGATGGACGAGCTTGACCTTCAAAGTCTGCGCTATGGCAGGCACCTGCGACTTGAAAATGGCGCAAAGCTGATTATAGGGCGAGATGAGAGAGAAAATAACTCACTTTTAGAGCTATTTAACTCTGGGCTTAATAAGCAGTATATGAAAGCGCAGATTGATAACTTTACAGGTGCTTTTGTGCTAGTATCAAAAAGTGCTAATGAGAGCGAGCGTGAGCTCTCAGCACGCTTTGCGCTTACTTATGGCAAAAGCGAAAACGGCAAATGCTACGAAGTAAAAATCGGTGATGAGCTAATAAATACTAGCGCATTTGCTAGCAAAGATGAGGCAAAAAAATATCTAGTGGGCTAGGGAATTCTAGAATTCCCTAAAATTCCGTCATTGCGGAATGTCCGTCATTGCGAGGGAGCAAAGCGACCGAAGCAATCTCATTTATTAAGCCTTGAGCGAGATTGCTTCGGCTTTTTCAAAGCCTCGCAATGACGAAATTTTGGACGGAATTTTAAAATTCCCTAAATAAAGGCAGAAAATGGACTTTTTATTTATTGATGCAAGAGATCCGATTTTTGGGCTGATTATACTGGTGCTAAGTGTCGTTGTGGTGGTGATTTTTAGCTACTTTTGGGGTGTGTTTTCTCGCAAAAGCAAAGATGCTAGCATTGATAAGTTTTTAGCCAAATTCAGCCAAGATGATAGCAAAATCATAGAATCCCTAAGCAGCCTAGAAAGCCCTGAACTAGCAGTGATTGCCACGGGTTTTGCCAAGCTTGGCGACTGGCAAAAAGCAGCTAATTTCTACGAAAAAGCTATCAAAAAAGCAGGGCATGATGAAAAAATGCTCTTGCTAGGCGACCTTGGACTTGCCTACATAAAAACAGGCCTATTAAAAAACGCCAAAGACTGCCTTGAAGAGCTACTTGGCGCAAAGCCACGAGATGAGAAGGCGCTATTTCATCTGCTTTTTGTCTACGAAAAATTAAAGGATAAAGATGGGATTAAATCCTGCCTTGATGCGCTTTTTGCTTTGGGGTGCTGTGATGATGATTTGCGTGCTTATATCGGTGCTAGCGAGCTTTTATCTGCGGCCCTTAGCACTGGGGATAAAATCACAGCCCTAAAAACCCTACCCCAAACAGCGCTTGTTAAAAGATATATTTGCGAGCTAAAAAGCAAAAACTACGAAAAGCCAAGTGCTGATGAGTTGCCGCCCTTACAAATGTGCGCTGATCTCTTTGATCTAGATACTTTGAGCGAGTTTTGGAACGAGTTTTTCACAGATGAGCAAAATGGATGTGAAAATCTTAAGTTTAGCATAAAGCTAGCTAAACTTGCCAAAGAAAATAACCTAGGGGCAAAATTGGAGTTTAAATACACCTGCTTAGCTTGTAAAAACGAGCTTCCGCTGTTTTTTGCTCGCTGTCCAAAATGCCTAAAAATCGCTAGTGTTAAGCTAGATGCCACTTTGAGACAAGATGAGAGTTTTTCACAGCAAAAGGGGGATATGTGAAAAAAGTGCAGATTTTTTGCGATGGCAGCTGTCTTGGAAACCCTGGAAATGGCGGCTGGGCGTATATCCTACGCTACAAAGAACACGAGAAAAAAGCAAGCGGCGCAAAGGCTAATACCACAAATAACCAAATGGAGCTAAGTGCTGCAATTAACGCTTTAAAGGCACTTAAAGAGTCTTGTGAAGTGGAGCTTTTCACAGATAGTAGCTACACGGCAAAGGGCATAAACGAGTGGCTAGCAAAATGGCAAAAAAATGGCTTTAAAACCGCTAGCAAACAACCTATAAAAAACCAAGAACTATGGCAAGAGTTAGCAAAGCTGCTTGCTTTTCACAAGGTAAAAGCGCAGTGGGTAAAAGGGCACGCAGGACACGCAGAAAACGAGCTTTGCGACCAAATGGCTAAAAGCGAGGCTCTTAGCTTGAAATAAAATTTGCTAGGGAATTCTAGAATTCCTTATTTTTTGCTTCGCATCCGCTGGTTGGGGGTTAGGGGGTATTTTTTACTTAGGAATTCTAGAATTCTAGAATTCCTTAAAGAGAATTCCTTAAAGAGAATTCCCTAAACTAGAATTCCTTAATCTAGAATTCCCTACCGTGTCATCCTCGGGCTTGACCCGAGGATCTCTGCTCTAGGAATTCTAAAATTCCGTCCAAAATTCCGTCATTGCGAGGAGTGAGTAAAACGAACGACGAAGCAATCTCGTTCAAAATTCCGTTCAAAATTCCCTAGAATAAAATCTAGAATTCCATAGCAAAAATACTTTAACAAAAAAAAAAAAAACGCTTAATAAAACATTAACAAAAGCAAAAAAATAGCTTATTTTAAGCCAAGTTTAGTAATTAACATAGTAAAATACCGATTCATTTAATATTTAAAGGAGTTAGCCATGAAAAAGGGCTTTACAATGATTGAGCTGATCTTCGTGATCGTTATCTTAGGAATTCTAGCTAGCGTAGCTATCCCTCGCCTAGCTGCTACAAGAACTGACGCTGAAATCGCAGCTACTGTAGCAAATATCCGCACATTTTTAAGTGATGTTACTAGCTATTACGCTGTAAACGGTGAATTTGCTAGAGATTTTAGTGTAATGACAAATGTAAAATTTAAAAATCTTAGTAATAGGAATGGTGGCTCTTACGGTATATTAGAGATTGGTAAGGCTGACACTGATAAAGATTTAGACAGTTGTCTACAAATAGGAGTTGCAGAAGATGATAAGGGTAGAGGAATTGTTTTTTTTCTGCCAGTTTTACAAAACAATAATACTGTTTGTAAAGCAGTTTTGAAATCTGCTCCAATGCAACAATTCTTAAAATCAACTGTATCAACAAATATTACTGGATGGAATGGCACCCGAAGCTGTACAGGTTATAATGAAAATGAAACGGATGAAAAAGTTAGTGGTATGGGCTGTATAGAAATCAGTTCAGGTGGTATATACTAAAGTAAATAACGCTGACAACAAACCTCAAAACACTTTATAGTAATTTAAACAATTACCATAAAATCTAGAATTCCTAGGAATTCTAGATTTTTTCTAGGGAATTCTAGAATTCCTAACTACTTATGTCATTGTACGGCTTGACCGCTCTGTGTCATTGTCCGGCTTGACCGGACAATCTCATCACAAAGAATTTTAAAATTCCGTCATTGCGAGCGAAGTGAAGCAATCTCGTTCAAGGTTTAATAAATAAGATTGCTCCCTCTTTTTTTCAAAGCCTCGCAATGACGAATTTTAGGGAATTCTAAATTCCCTAATCTAAAATTCCCAAAAAGAAACCCCCTAACCCCCAGAAAAAAACAAAGGAATTCTAGAATTCCCTAGTGCTTAAACTTTCTTCTGTGCGCCTCAAAGTCTATTTCTACGAAGCGGTTTTTCTTTTTGCCTTTTTTAAAATAAAAATACACAAAAACTCCAAGCAATACAGGCAGCGCAAAAATAAACAGCCAACTAAGCGCAAAAAATACAAAGGCTAGCAAAGCAAAAAGCCCTATAAGCACAGCCGTGGGCAGCGAAAATGCCAGTAAAAATGCAAAAAAGTTTCTCAAATATCTACCTAAAATCTGCTTAAATTCTATCAAGTTTAGCTAGCATTAGCACCCACAGCACGCAAAGTGCGAGCATAACATAAGGCGCAAAGTAGCTAGCCCCAAGCAAGCTGCCAACAAAGCTACCGCCGTATCCACAGGCATTTAGCACGCCAAGGGCCACGCCTCGTTTTGCTTTTGTTAATTTACTCATTTGGCTTTGTAAAATCGGCTCCTGAAGGCTAAATGCGATGAAAAATAGCACCGCACCAACAAAGGCAAATAGTATATTCTCAAAGCTTGGTGAGATCAAAAACACAAGCAAACTAAGCGCAAAAATAATCACGCTAGCAAAAAATAGCTCTTTTGCCTTGCCCTTAGCATCGCCCAAAAATCCAGCCACGCCCATAGAAAAAAAGCCAAAAACCGCACACAGCGCATAAATCTGCCACAAACTAGCACGCTCAAAGCCCATTTGCCCCACAAGCACAAGCCCTATGCTTACAAAAAAAGCATTTAAAAACATTTTTTGGAAAAAATTGCTAAGGCTTAAAATGCGAACATTTTTGTTTTTAATAAGCTCGTAGGTGGTAGTGGTCTCATTATGCTCGTGTTTTTCTGGCTCGGCTAAACCTAGCAAGATAACAGCACTAATCACGCAAAGCAAAGCACAAAGCCAAAATAGCGCACTAAGCCCCAAATAGCTAGCTATAATAGGGCTTGAAATCATAGCAATCACAAAGGCCATACCAACGCCCATGCCAAGAAGCGCCATGTATTTTGAACGGGAGTTTTCTGGCACTATATCAGCGATAAAGGCACTTGCTACAGCGCCAACTGCGCCAGCACCTTGAATAAAACGTCCCAAAATCAGCAGATAAATACTATCGCTAAATATAGCGCAAAGCACGCTGCCAAGGCCGTAAATAGCGATACCTAAGCCTAGGGCTTTTTTGCGACCGATTTTATCGCTTAAATGCCCAAAGGGTGCTGCAAATATTATCTGGCTTAGCGCATACGCCCCCACAGCTAGACCTATTTGCCACGCCTCTCCGCTAGCATAAGCACTAAGCACAGGTAAAATCACAAAAAGCCCAAAAAACCTAGCCCAAACAATGAATATCAAACTAAATACTTGTCTTTTCAAAACTCTACTTTCTTTTAAATAATTTATAAAATCACTAAGGAATTCTAGAATTCCCTAGCACCGAGATCCTCGGGTCAAGCCCGAGGATGACAGAAAACTTAGGAATTCTAAAATTCCCTAGAATTCCTCACTATGTCATCCCACAACCTACATTGTGTCATTCTCGGGCTTGACCCGAGAATCTTGTTCAAAATTCGTCATTGCGAGCGAAGCGAAGCAATCTCATTTATTAAGCTTTTTATTAAACTCCAAACGAGATTGCTTCGGTCGCTTTGCTCCCTCGCAATGACGGAATTCTAAAATTCCCTAAATAACTCTAGAATTCCCTAGATTGTAACTTGCTCGGCGATTCTAGTATCGTGGTGCTAGTATGACAAAAGGCAGTGAGCGCGCCGCAGGGATAGGATACGAAATCCATCCCAAGGCGCGCGTAACTGGCTTTTTTTATAATAGTGCTGCGAGACGAATCGCCAAAAAAAGCACTCACAAGTTAAAGCCTAACGATAAGCAACTATTATTTTCCTAGCCAAATAGTATAACTCGAACTATTTTGCCTAATAGAATACTTATACTTCTTATCTAACTCCAAAACCACTCTATAAAACTTACCGTGAGAACCCACGGTTGCGCGGCGCAAAGGCGTTTTGTTGCCAAACTCACGACTATGGGTTAAAAACTTACTTTTTTTCTCAAAATCCATCACAATGCGTGAGCCTTTATCATAGCTTTTTAGCAGCAAATCAGGCGTGTTTATGACGATTTTATTAGCATAGGCATTTATCCTGCCAGCTACGATATCAGCACTTGCTAGTGGCGTCTTTTGGCTTGGTGTGGCAAGGGCTTGTAGTGGTGGGCCTTCTGTGAGGTTTGTTATCGCTCTTGCTTCTGTGATGTTGCCTTGGGCTGTGACTGAGACATCAACCACTTCGCCGTTTTTTGGCATGGCTTGGCGGCTGATGTAGATAGTATCACGCCAGTCAAAACTAGCCCTAATATCCACACGCTTTTCTTTTAGCGAGCCATCCACGCTTTTATAGACTACAACCACGGCCTCTAGCTCTCTTGCATCACTTGGCAAATTCACGCTTGTTTGGCTAAAACCTGCTAGCTTTGTAATGATATTTGTAGTATTTGAATCAGCCAAAGTAGTAGAGATAAAAGGATTGTCCCTACCAAAAGCCAAAAGCGGCAACAAACACGCCAGCAAATATAAATATTTCATCATCTCCTCAGTTTCTCTCAGGATCAAGCCCGATGAGCTCAAAATAGTCTTTTTGAAGTTTTGCGTTTTCTTGTTGTAGCTCGCTTACTTGTTTGCTTAGCTGTTCACGCTTTGCGTGTAAATCAAGCATCACATCAAGCCCACGCGCGCCAAAAAGTATATTGCCTATATACCAGCCAGCAAAGATCACGCAAACTGCCATTGCGCCGTAAGCTAACAAGGCTTTTGTGTTTTTTTTGCGCCTTTGCTTTGGTAAGTGGTCTAAAATTTCGCTCATTTTGTTACTTTTGGCAATACTCTAAACAGAGGAATTCTAGAATTCCTAAGTTAAAATTCTAGAATTCTAGAATTCCCAAAATAAAATTCTAAGAATTCTAGAATTCCAAGTTAAATTCTAGAATTCCTAAGGCTAAAACTAGAATTCCCAAACTAAAATTCTAAGAATTCTAGATTTCCTAGATTTCATGTCCCAAATACTCGCCATCGCTCTCATGCTCGATTTCAAGCAAGCGGTTGTATTTTGCCATGCGGTCACTGCGAGCGGTTGAGCCTGTCTTTATCTGCGCTGTATTTAGCGCCACAGCAAAATCAGCGATGAAGCTATCCTCGCTCTCGCCGCTTCTGTGGCTCATTATCGTGCGATATCCGCTGCGTTGTGCTAGGCGCACAGCACCCATAGTTTGGCTTACTGAGCCGATTTGATTTGGCTTGATTAAGATAGCATTTGCTACGCCTGCTTCAATGCCACGAGCTAGGATTTTTGTATTTGTTACAAAAAGATCATCGCCTACTAGCTGTGTTTTTGCGCCAAGGGCTTTTGTAAGCTTCGCCCAGCCCTCCCAGTCATCCTCACTAAGTCCGTCTTCTATAGAAAAAATAGGATATTTTGCTACTAAATCGCTATAAAGTGCGATCATTTCATCGCTTGAGTGGCTTTTGCCGCCGAAGTTATAAACGCCATTTTCGTAAAATTCGCTAGCTGCTACATCCAAAGCGATTTTTATTTGCTCGCCTGCTTTGTAGCCTGATTTTTCTATTGCTTCCATGATGACTTTGATAGCCTCTTCATTGCTAGCAAAATTTGGCGCAAAACCGCCCTCATCGCCTACAGCTGTGCTTTGGCCACTAGAGCCTAGAATTCCTTTTAGATTAGCATATATCGTAGCTGCTGCACAAAATGCATCTTTAAAGCTAGCAAAGCCAAAAGGCATAATCATAAACTCTTGAAAATCGATATTATTGTTTGCGTGTGCTCCACCATTTATGATATTTAGCATAGGCACAGGCAAGATTCTAGCATTTGCGCCACCAAGGTAGCGATATAGTGGGATATTTAGCTCAGATGCTGCTGCCCTTGCTGCTGCCATAGATACGCCCAAAACTGCGTTTGCGCCTAGTTTGCTGTAATTATCTGTGCCATCAAGTGCTAGCATTGTACTATCAATCTTTGCTTGATTAAACACGCACTGACCTTTAAGTTTCTCGGCAATTAGCGTATTTACATTTTCTACTGCTTTTAGCACGCCTTTTTTGTTTAGGCGGTTTGCATCGCCATCACGAAGTTCTAAAGCCTCCCTTTTGCCTGTGCTTGCCCCGCTTGGCACGATTGCGCTTGCGCTTACGCCGCTTTCTAGCGTGATGCGAGCTTGCACGGTTGGATTTCCGCGGCTATCAAATACCTCTAAAGCACTTATATTTGCTATTTTACTCATTATTTTCTCCTTCATCAGGTTCAGCACTACCACTTAGCGCATCGCCTATATTTTCTCTAATTTTGTTTTCTATTTCAGTTGCTATGGCTTCATTTTCTTTTAAGAAGGCTTTTGCGTTTTCTCTGCCTTGACCTAGCTTGGTGCTGCCGTAGCTAAACCACGCACCGCTTTTATCGATTATATCAAGCTTTACGCCATAATCCATTAGCTCGCCCTCTCTACTTATGCCCTCACCAAACATAATGTCAAACTCAGCTTGTTTAAATGGCGGTGCTACTTTGTTTTTTACGACTTTTACACGAACTCTATTTCCCACTGGATCCTCGCCTTGTTTTAGCGTGGCGATTCTGCGCACATCTATACGCACAGATGAGTAAAACTTTAGCGCATTTCCACCTGTGGTAGTCTCTGGAGTGCCATAGCCCATTGCGCCGATTTTCATACGGATTTGGTTTATGAAAATCACAGTTGAGCCCATTTTGTGAACTACACTTGTAAGCTTGCGCAAGGCTTGACTCATAAGGCGAGCTTGAAGTCCTACATGCTGATCTCCCATGTCGCCATCTATTTCGTTTTTTGGCGTAAGGGCTGCTACGCTATCTACGACTATTAGATCCACAGCACCGCTTCTAGCAAGGGTTTCAACTACATCTAGTGCCTGCTCACCAAAATCAGGCTGAGAGATATAAAGATTATCGATGTCTACGCCAAGATTTTTAGCATAATTTGGATCTAAGGCGTGTTCAGCATCCACAAAAGCGCACACTCCACCAGCCTTTTGGCACTGGGCGATTAGATGAAGGGTAAGCGTGGTCTTACCACTGCTCTCAGGCCCATAAATCTCTACAATACGACCTTTTGGCACTCCACCTATACCAAGGGCAAGGTCAAGCCCCAAAGAGCCTGTATTTATCGCATCTATTGGCTCGATTTCTCTATCGCCCATGCGTAGAATCGTGCCTTTGCCAAATTGCTTATCAATCTGCTTTATAGCAAGTTCTAAGCTTTTTTTCTTATTTTCATCCATTGTTTATCCTGTGAGAATTAAAAAAAATTTAGTGCTAATTGTAGCAAAAATGCTTAAAAATTTTGCGTAAATTGCTTAAAAAATTTTTTAAATATGTTATAATCTTTGCTAAAAGGCAAAATATGAAAGAATGGCAAAAAATTACTTTTAATGCTTTGGCAAATGTTGCTGTGGCTCTCATCGCTGGTGGTTTTTTAAAGGTATTTTACTACCAAAAAGACGAAATAAGCGGTGTTTATGTAGCTATTGTCGGCTGTATTTTTTTAAGCTTAGTTTCTTATATAGCAAAAAGGATAGAAAAATGACTTTTACTTTTGATACTTTTACTATACTAGCTACTGTTGTAGCGATTTGGGGTGTTGGCTTTGCTTACTGGGTTTCTATCGCTGAAAAAGGCAAAGACAAAAAAGACTTAAAAACAGCACATTAAAGGCAAAATTTTGAATAAATTTAGTAAAAACATTAGCGTAGCGCATTCGCCTGATGCTGATGATATTTTTATGTATGCGGCTATTGCTTTTGGCTGGGCTAGTGATGAGAGACTAAAGCTTAGCGCAAAGGCTGATGATATAGAAAGCCTTAATCTTTCGTGCTTAAAGGGCATTTATGATGTTTGTGCCATAAGCTTTGGGCTTTATCCGCACATTTCTAGCGACTATGCCCTGCTTGATACTGCTACTAGCTTTGGGCGTGGCTATGGACCAAAGCTAATTGTCAAAAAAAACGCCGTTTTAAAGCGCAATTTCAAAGTCGCCCTTAGTGGCAAGCACACGAGTAATGCTCTGCTTTTTTCTATCGCTTATCCTGATGCAAGAGCTGTTTATATGAACTTTTTAGATATTGAAAAGGCAGTTTTATCAGGACAGGTGGATGCTGGCGTGCTGATTCACGAGAGCATTTTGGACTTTAGCGATGAGCTTAGGGTAGAGCGTGAGCTTTGGGATATTTGGTGCGAGCTTGCTGGCACTGAAAAGCTACCACTGCCACTTGGTGGCATGGCTATTCGCAGAAGCCTGCCTTTAAATGACGCAATAGCCACGCAAAACCTGCTTAAAAAAGCTGTTATTTTAGCAAGAGCGCACAAAAACACTCTAAGTGCTATGCTACTTGAAAGAGGCGTTGTAAGAGTAGATGATAAAAACCTAGCAAAATACTTAGAACTCTACGCAAATGATGAGAGCATAGAGCTTAGCGAGGTCCAGATAGAAGCTCTTGATAAGTTTTTTGAGCTAGGATACACTCACGGCTTTTATAGCCAAAAGATAAAAACTAGCGATTATCTCGTGCCTAGCGAGTATTTGGATATAAGGAATTCTTAATGCAAAATGATTTAGTAGGACTTGGGGTTGAGACCTTTAAGATTGCTTTAATGCTAGCTTTGCCTATGCTTTTAGCTGGACTTGTGGCTGGACTTATTATTAGTATTTTTCAAGCCACCACGCAGATAAACGAAATGACGCTAAGTTTCGTGCCAAAAATTTTGCTTGTTGTTGTTATTCTTATCTTTCTCATGCCTTGGATGATGAATGAAATGATGGATTTTACTCGTGGCGTGCTAAATAGAATTCCCACCTTTATTCAGTGATGAAAGTAGATTTTAGCAAGTTTAGCTCTGTAAAAATCGGCGCAGAGCTTGAAGTAGCAGAGCTTAATGAAGTTTGCGACTTTGATGGTTTTATCATCGGCAAGGCTTGTAATTTGCTAGTTGGCGCACCAAAACAAGCCCTAGCAATGCTTGGGGACAAGTTTGATTATATAAAGCTGGATAATGATATTTTGCGAATAGGTGCAAAAACAAACGCAAGAGATATTTTTGCCTTTGCTAAAAAGCATGATTTAAAGGGCTTTGAGCTCTGCGCCTCAGTGCCTGGCAGCCTTGGTGGATTAATCAAAATGAACGCAGGACTAAAAGGACGCTCTATTAGCGATACCTTGCTTGAAGTGCGGACTAGCTCTGCTACTCTTAGTAAAGATGAGTGCGGTTTTGCTTACCGAAAAAGTGATATAAAAGGCGTGATTTTTGAGGCTGTTTTTAGAGCGGTTAAGGGCTTTGATGAGGGGCTTTTGGCTGATTTTAACGAGGCTAGAAAAAATCAGCCAAAAGGTGCTAGTTTTGGCTCAATTTTTAAAAATCCGCCAAACGATAGTGCTGGCAGGCTGATAGAAGCTGTGGGCTTAAAAGGCTATAAAATAGGCGATTGCGAGCTTTCAGCTAAGCATGCTAATTTTCTTATAAATCACGGCAAAGGTAGTTTTGATGAGGCTTTTTGGCTAATAAATCTAGCCAAAAGTAAGGTAAAAGAAAGCTTTGGTATAGAGCTAGAAACTGAGGTTGTAATCTTGAACTAGAATTCCGTCTAGAATTCCGTCATTGCGGGAATTCCTGTCATTGCGAGGGAGCGAAGCGACCGAAGCAATCTCGTTCAAGGCTTAATGACGGAATTTTGGGGAATTCTAGAATTTTAGCGGGGTTTTAGGGGCGGCAGCCCCTAAGGGTTTAGGGCGTAGCCCTTATAAAACTAGCGAGCTGGGCTAGATTTATCTAGCTGGGAAGCGAGCTAAAATTTAGAATTCCTAAAGATAAATTTAGAATTCCTAGAGATTGCTTCGCTTCGCTCGCAATGACGAATTTTGGGGAATTCTAGAATTCCTAGGATAGAATTTAAAATTCCAAGATAAAATCCCTAGGAATTCTAGTTTAAAATTCTAGTTTTTATGCTAGCAGCAGTAAAAAACAGGATAGAAAATTTTACAAAAAGAGAAAAAAATGACAACAGAAGAAATTTTACAAATCGGCAAAGTTGAGAGAAATGATGAAAATATCGCTATCATAGAACGCTTTAAAGAACAAATTAGCTCTTGGCTTAAAAGCGATAAATTCCAGCAAATCGCCGAGGGGGGGGCAGCAGCACCTATGCAGCTTTGCCCTATCCGCCACTACTAGATCCAGCAAGCATAAACTACGAAACCAGCGATATCAAGCTTTGCTGGTGCTTAAACCTACCTTTGCCACCTTTTTATGACTTTATGATTTTTGGCTCGCATGCTGTGAGCTTGCACTCTGGCGTGCCTGCGTTTTTAAAGCTGTGTAATTGCGGCACAGCAGGCAGGCAGGGCGAAAAAGAGAGTTTTCGCATCTACGAGCAGTTTTTTACGCAGTTAAAAGCGCAAAAAGCCGCCAAAGATAAAGGTAAAATCAAAAAAATCGCCCTTATCGTAAGCGACCTGGCACTTGATAGCCAAAATGACAAGCTCTATAGCCTAATGCCTGCAAGGCACGCTATAAATATCGTGCGTGATCCTATTAGCAATATTAAAGGGCTTTGTAATCTAGCCTTACAGCGTTGCACGAATGACGAGGATGATTTTAGCGAGCTTGATACTAACGATGAGTTTGTAGCAAGGACTAAGCGCAGAGCCATAAAACAGCTGTGCTTTAGCCTAAATGACGAACCTAGCAAAACTCTAAGCGAGCTTATTTGGTATGTAAGCGGTCATGATGGAGAGCATGCAACGCACGAGCTAGCTCCCACTCCAGCGGCGGTAGAGGTTTGGATGAGAGAGATTCATCAGGCTTTTCACGACGGAATTTTTACTAGAATGCTTGTAAGGCTTGATGAAATTCACACCTTGCAGACCAAAGACTTTTTGGGGCAAAATGCGCTTAATACTATGAGAGCTCTTGCGGCAAAGTTTGGCTTTGATGAGCCAAAAAGCGAGCAAGAGTGGCTCTTTAAAGAGCGGGTTAGCGACTATAAATACTTCTTGCCTGCACCTATCATGCTAAATCCCTCTGCGCTAAATGCCAAAGATGGCAAGGCAGTAATGGCGGATGAAAAAGATATAATGGTGCTTTGGCTCACATCGGTTTTTAAAAGTGATGATAACCGCAAAGATATAACAAAGCATTTTGATTTGCCTGAGTTTTTTAGAGTGGAGACTGACCCAGCCACAGCCTACACTCTGCTTACTAGCCACATGGCAAGCAAAGTAAAACTCTATATCAAAGACTTGGCCGCCGCTATCATAGAACAAAGCAAAAAAGAGCGTGCTAAATTTGTCAGCGAGGCTGATATTTTAGAGTATTTTAGGGGGCACGAGGACAGCGCTGAGATGTTTGATGGGCTGCTATTTCAGCATTTGCGCCGCTTAAGAGAGAGTGAGCCAAAAGTGCTAGAAAGCTTTGGCTTTTATAAAGAGTTTTGCCAGATTCTAGAGGGGCAAAGGCAAAAAAGAGGGGATGATGGCAGCAGGTATCGACTAGTAAGAAAAAATGATGATAAGAGCTATGCCTTTGCTAAGTTTAGCAAAGAGCAGCTAGAAAAGATGAAGTAGATTTTGCTGGCTTTCTCTTGGGAATTCTAGATTTTTAGCGGGGTTTTAGGGGCGGCAGCCCCTAAGGGTTTAGGGCGTAGCCCTCATAAAACTAGCGAGCTGGGCTAGATTTATCTAGCCCAAAAGCGAGCTAAAAAAGAATTTTAGAATTCTCTAAAATTCCGTCATTGCGAGGAGTGAGTGAGACGAAGCAATCTCGCTTGGGGTTTAGACGGAATTTTGAACGAGATTGCTCCCTCTGCTTTGCTCCCTCGCAATGACGGAATTTCTGTAATGACTGAATTTTAAATGAGATCCTCGGGTCAAGCCCGAGGATGACACAAGGCTAGGGAATTCTAGAATTCCCTATAATAAACTGGATATAAAATTTAATTTTAAAAGGATAAATATGACCGAAATTCTCCGCCAAAATGGACTAAATATACACGGCAGCTGTTCTATAGATAACTTTTATTTTGAAAAGCCTTTTGATCTTTGGGGTGGCAGCGAGCTTATGGGCGTGATAGGGGGGGGTATACCTCGATAAATGGTAAAAGCCGCCTAGAAAAAGTCAAAATCGGTCGCTACTGCTGCGTGGCGCATAATGTCATGCTAGGCGTGGCAAGCCACGATAAAAACAGCGTTATGATGGCGTATTTAGAAAACTTCGATGGCTTTAGCCAAAAAGGACTTGATGAGAGCCTAAAAAGTCCGTGGCGCAAGCCAGATATCACCACGCAAACTACAAATATCGGTCATGGTGTGTGGATAGGTGCTGGGGTTTGCGCTGTTAGTAGCAAGGAGCTTTTTATCGGCAATGGCGCGATAATCGGCAGCTGCGCGGTCATCACAAAAGACATCCCAGCCTACGCTATAGCAGTAGGCAATCCAGCAAGGGTGATAAAAATGCGCTTTAGCGATGAAATATGCGCTGATCTAGATGCTAGTAAGTGGTGGGAGTATGACTGGATGGAGGCAGCCAAGGCTAAAAGAGAGTTAGCTAGCATCGCACCGCTAAATGACGCAAAAGCCTTTTGTGCGTGGTGGAGTGATGGTGGTAAAGAGCTTTTAGCCCCTTTTAAACTAGATGGAAAAATCTCACTTATCACAAAAGAAAACGGCGAAATGGTACTAAAAAAAACTACAAATAGCTTTGATGAGCTGGGTTTTGATTAGAGGGAATTCTAGAATTCCATAAAAGTAAAAACTAGAATTCCCTAAATCTAGAATTCCTTACTATGTCATCCCCCAGCTTGACCCGAGGATCTCTATATGGAATTCTAGAATTCTTTGCGTCATTGCGAGGGAGCAAAGCGACCGAAGCAATCTCTAGAAATTCTAGATTTGTTCTAGGAATTCTAGATTTCTGGGGGTTAGGGGGTATCTTTTTTTATGGAATTCTAGAATTCCATAGCTAAACAAGGCGTACTATGTCATCCCTCAGCCCCTTTAGGGGATATTTCTAAATACAGTAGCGCTAAAACCTGTGCTATCATTGCCAGCTTGATTATATACTTCAAAACTAGAATTTGTAGCTGGGTTTGTAATTATTCCATCTTATGGTAAATGTTTGCTTGGATTATAATCCTGGTCAGTGCTTGATTTTACAGCTTTATAAGACTTTTCTGCTAAAAAAGCAAAATCATTAACATTTTCTAGTGTAACATTGTTCATTGTTTTTCTCCTTTTTGGTATTGTTTTAGGTATTCTCGTCTAGTAAGCTTTTTTCCATCTAGCTTATAATATATTGTTTCGTGTGTAAAAGCAGAGCATTTACCACCACTATCTATATTGCTTATAAAACAATTTAAAGTGCTTTCTGCTATAAAAGGTGTTATTGTTTCGCCTATTTTTCGCCCATTGATAGTTTTATTTATATCATCGTAAATATAAATTTCACCTTTTCTAAAATAAATCTCAAATAAAGAAATATTTGGCAATTTTCCATTATCTGCTAGCTTTAATTTTATATTTGATTTATCATTGCTTTCAAGCACCGTATAATTATTATCAAATATTTCTATTTTATTATCTATTAAATTGATTATTATCCTTTGAGGAACCTCAAACTGCCAAATATATACTAAAAAACAAACAAAAGCAATTAGGACTTTTTTTATTATTGTTTTATTAGTATAACTTTGAAAATATTTTCTTTCTCTAAATAATAAAATAGTCATAATAATTAAAGGGGCAAAAATAAAAATTACTCCATATGAATAAACATAAATAATCATTAAGGTTATAAGTAAAAAACAAAAAAGCAATATTGCTTTAAATTTTAATTTAATATCTAACTTTATTATGCCATAAACTATGTAAGCATATAAATAAATAAAAAAAAACAAAAAAGCCAAGAAAAAAGGCCAAAGAATTAGTATAGCCATAAAAAAATCCTCTTTAAAATTATTTTTTCAAACCAAAACCCGCATTTTAGCAAAAAAGAACTTTTTAAGCTAAATTCTAGAATTTAGCCCTCGCAGTCATTAGGGGGATCTCTATATGGAATTTTAATTTTTTTGGGGGTTAGGGGGTATTTTTATCTTAGGGAATTCTAAAATTCCGTCATTGCGAGCGAAGCGAAGCAATCTCACTTATTAAGCCTTGAACAAGATTGCTTAATGACGGAATTTAAAACGAGATTGCTCCATCTGCTTTGCTCCCTCGCAATGACGGAATTACGGAATTTTATACGGAATTCTAGAATTCCTAGAATTCTGCTATAATTACAAGCAAATTTACAAACCAAGGCTCAAAAATGCTTACAAATCCTGTTGTTCTTAGCGTGCTGCTTATGTGTGTGCTTTGTCTTTTTCGCTTTAATGTGATTTTGGCTATCATCGCCTCAGCCTTGCTTGCTGGCGTGCTTAGCGGTGCTAGCATAGAAGAGACTGCTAGCACGCTCATTTCTGGCATGAGCGCAAACCTTGAGACCGCACTTAGCTATATTTTGCTGGGAGCTTTGGCGGTTGCTATTTGGCACTCAAACCTAGCTGATATCATCATCACAAAGATCAGCCACTATCTAAGCAAAAAGCGCACTTGGCTCATTTTTGCTATCGCTGCTGTGGCGTGCTGTTCGCAAAATATCGTGCCTATTCACATAGCCTTTATCCCCGTGCTTATCCCGCCACTTCTAGCACTTTTTAACTCGCTTAAAATTGATAGGCGGGCGATTGCTTGCGCGCTAACCTTTGGGCTAAAGGCACCTTATGTTAGTCTTAGTGTGGGCTTTGGGCTTATTTTTCACACGATTATAAAGGACAATTTAGCCAGTAACGGCGTGGATGTTAGCATTAGTGATATTAGCTCTGTTATGTGGATAGGTGGGGTTAGTATGCTTGTTGGGCTTATTTTAGCAGTTTTTTTCTACCGCAAGCCAAGGGTCTATGAAAATCGCGCCCTAGACAAGCAAAGCCAGCAAGAGCATAAGGATAAAACCGAGCTTAAAATGCGCCCTAAAGAATGGGCGATTTTAGGCGGACTTGCCGTGGCTTTGGGCGTTCAGCTTTATACGAATTCTATGGCGCTAGGTGGATTTTTTGGCATTATTTTTATGATTATTTTTGGTGGCATTAGCTATAAACACATCGATGATGTTATGCTAAAAGGCCTTACTATAATGAGCTTTGTAGCCTTTGTGATACTAATTGCTGGTGGCTTTGCAGCGGTGCTAAAAAGCACTGGTGGCATAGAAGAGCTAGTAAATATAGCTAGCTTGTTTGCTGGTGGCAAGCTAGGCGGGGCTATCATCATGCTTGGCGTGGGCCTACTGGTTACTATGGGTATAGGATCTAGCTTTGGGACTATACCGATACTAGCGGTGATTTATGTACCACTTTGCCAGAGCCTTGGATTTAGCGTAGAGGCTACGATACTGCTAATTGGTATTGCCGCAGCGCTTGGCGATGCTGGCAGCCCAGCAAGCGATAGCACCTTAGGACCAACTTCTGGGCTAAATGCTGACTCTCAGCACAGCCACATCTATGATACCTGTGTGCCAACATTTTTGTTTTTTAACATACCTTTGGTGATCGGCGCTTTAATATTTAGTGTGATTTTGTGATTTTAGAATTGTTAAAGATAAATTAAGCTTAGAATTCTAGAATTCCCTAAAATAAAAGGATAAAAAATGATAGATTTTAACGCATTTGTAAAATACTCAAAACCAGGACCACGCTATACTAGCTATCCTACGGCTTTGGAGTTTAGCGAGGCTTTTAGCTATGATGATTATATTGCCCGCCTAAAGACTGGCACAAAGCCACTTTCGCTATATTTTCACATGCCTTTTTGCCGCTCGGCGTGTTATTTTTGCGGCTGTAATGTCATCTATACTACAAACGAGGGCAAAAAAGAAAGGTATATAGAGTATTTAGAGCGTGAGTTAGACTTGCTTTGCTCAGTTTTGGATGCTTCTAGACCAGTGGTTCAAATGCACTTTGGCGGCGGCACACCTACTTTTTATAAAGCGGAGCAAATGGAGCGCATTATAAAGGCAATTAGAGCGCATTTTGGCAATTTCACGAGCGATGCTGAGATAAGCTGTGAGATTGACCCACGCTTTTTTACAGAGGCTCACATGGAAGTGCTAAAAAATGGTGGCTTTAATAGAGTTAGCTTTGGTATCCAAGACTTCGATGAGCGTGTCCAAAAAGAAATTCACCGCATTCAGCCTTACGAAATCACACAAAACGCTATCAAAATCGCTAGAAATGCTGGAATTAAAAGTATAAATACTGATCTTATCTACGGACTGCCTTATCAAAGCTTTGAGAGCTTTAAAACTACGCTTGAAACTGCTGTAAGCTTGGATCCTGACCGCTTTGCTATATTTAACTACGCTCATGTGCCGTGGATCAAAAAATCAATGAGAAAGTTTGATGAGACTACGCTACCTGCGCCAAATATCAAGCTTGAAATCCTAAAACACACTATGGAGTATTTACCAAGCCGTGGCTATAAAATGATAGGTATGGATCACTACGCAAAGGCTGATGATGAGCTCTTTGGCGCACTTAAAAATGGCACTTTACACCGCAATTTCCAAGGATATACCACAAAAGGTGGAGCCGATCTAATCGGCATAGGGCTAACTAGCATAGGCGAGGGCGAGGACTACTACGCGCAAAACTTCAAGGACTTAGATGGCTATGAAAAGGCAATAGATGCTAATAAGCTGCCAAATAATAAAGGCGTGTTTTTAAGCGCTGAAGATAGGCTAAGAAAAGACGCTATTATGAGCCTTATGGCAAACTTTGCGCTTGATATAAGGGCGCTAGAGGCTAAGCATAATGTGGATTTTGCTAAGCATTTTAGCAGCGAACTTGAAGTGCTAAAAAGCACTTTGGGCGAGTTTGTAGAAATTAACCCTGAAAAAATCAGCGTAAATGAAACTGGCAGCTTGCTAATACGCAATATTGCGATGTGCTTTGATGAGTATATGAAGAAGTTTGTAGGTAATAATCAAAGCTTTTCAAAAACAGTTTGAGTGGCGATTCGTCTCGCAGCACTATTATAAAAAAAGCCAGCCACGCGCGCCTTGGGATGAATTTCGTATTCTATCCCTGCGGCGCGCTTGCTGCCTTTTTTCATACTAGCACCACGATACTAGAATCGCCCAAAAACGGCTTGTAATTTTAGAGCCATTTAGGGAATTCTAGTTTAGAAATTCTAGTTTTAGGGAATTCTAGTTTAAGGAATTCTAGAGTTAGGGAATTCTAGAATTCCCTAAAAGCGTTTGCAAGCTGTTAAAATATAAAATAAAGGATTAAAATGTTTAAAAATATTCCCTGTTTTGGTATAGCTGGCAATTTTGCCCAGCACTTAGAACAAGCTGGCGAAGCTAGCGACTTTGCTGGGCTTATTAGAGAGCAAGGCGCACCAAAAGGGATTTTTCCTTTTTATGTGCCTGGGAATTCTAGTTTTTTGGGGCGTTATCCGCTTGATAATGAGCGTCTAAAAATCCCTAAAAATGCTGAGGTTCAAGCTGAGCCTGAAATCGCCTTACGCTTGGGTCTTAACTATGATGAAAAGGGCATTTGCTCTTTAAAGCCACTTAGCTTTATGAGCTTTAATGACGCTAGCGTGCGAGGCGTAAAAGCAGCAAAAATCTCGCACAAAAAGAACTTTTCAGGCGCAAGCAGAGGCGCAGGCAATGAAATAGCTATTGACAAGTTTAGCAGCGGCGGCATTTGTGATGATTTTAGTCTTGCTAGTTTTTTGCATTCTCAGGGCGAGTTTTTGGCTTATGGCGAGTGCGCAAGGCTTAGTGAATACGGCTATTTTTATGAAAAGCTTTTAGAATGGATTAAAATCACGCTAAATACGCAAAAAGACGAGGCTGTTTTGGAGCATTTGGCAACATTTTTTGTGCATAAGCCTAAGCAGATTTTGCTAGCACTTGGGGCTACAAGATACGAGCCAAATATGGAAAATAGATATTTCAAAGCTGGCGATGAGGTATATATCATAGCCTTTAATCACAAAAAATTTAGCCTAGAGCAGATCAAAGAGCTTGCAAAAGATGGTAAAATCAGCCCTAGCGATGATATTTCAGTTCTAATTCAAAGGATAGAATATGAGTAAAATATATATTTTGGGCTCTGGGGCTATGGCAAAGGCTATGGCTCATGGGCTAAAAAACAGCGGCTTTAGCGTGGTTTTGGTAAGTAGAGAAAAGATTGATTTTAGCGCATCACCCGAGCTGCTTGGCGGCGTAGAAAACGAGCTTTATGGAGAAAATTTTGATATAGAGGGCAAGGATATCATTTTAGCCTTTAAGCCTTATGCATTGGATGAGGTTGCTAAAAAGCTAAGCGGCAAGGCAAAAAGAGTGCTTAGCGTGCTAGCTCGCACGGATTTAGAGGTGGTAAAATCAGCAGTAAAATCAGCAGATTACGCTATTTGTATGCCAAATCTAGCAGCTGCTAAAAACGCTAGTATAACGCCGTTTTTAGGCGATGAGAGCCTGTGTCAGATAATTTCAGGCTTTGGCAAGGCGGTAAAAATGACTAGCAAAAGCGAGTTTGACGCAGCTGGGATAATCTCAGGTTGTGCGCCTGCTTTTTTAGCACTTGTGGCTGAGGCACTAGTAAATGCAGCCATTAGAGGTGGGGTTAGAGCAAAGGATGCTAACGAGCTTGTTAGTGGGCTATTTGATAGCGTTAGGGTTTTGCTAGCTAGTTCTCATCCAGCACTTTTAAAAGAAAGCGTCTGCTCACCTGCTGGCACGACTATTGAAGGCATCGCAAAGCTTGAAGAAAAGGGCGTTCGCTCAGCTTTTATAGAAGCAGTAATGGCTAGTTTAAATAAGCAAAAAGGCTAAGGAATTCTAGAATTCCCTATGAAAAATAATCTAGAATTCCTTATGAAAAATAATCTAGAATTCCTTATGAAAAATAATCTAGAATTCCCTATGAAAATAAATACTGATGCTATTTTTCTAAGCGATGCGCACGAAAATACGAACAAAACGCATTTTTTAGAGTTTTTAGAAGCACTTGATGATGGCAGGATTTCTATGCCTAGTCAGCTTTTTTTGCTAGGCGATATGTTTGATGTGCTTGTGGGTGTGGGCGAGTTTGCTAGCTTTTTTGCTAGGCAAATTAAGCTTATAAACAAACTAGCCTTAAAAACTGAAATAATCTACTTTGAGGGCAATCACGACTTTTACCTAAAAGATATTTTTAAAAATGTGAAAATAGTGCCAATCCAGGCTCAACCGCTAAATCTAGAATTCGCTGGCAAAAGCGTCCAGATCGCTCACGGAGATATTTTTTTGCCCCCACTTACGCAAAGAGCCTTAGCGCTGTTTAGAAAGCCTTTTTTGCTAGGAATTCTAGATTTTTTTGATAAACTTTGTGCCAGAAAACTCTCAAAAAGTATTTTGCGCTCGCAAATGCATAAAAAACTAGATTTTAAAATTGATAATTTTAAAGAAAAAATAGAGCAAAGAATAGCTAATTTTAGCGCAGATATCATCATCGAGGGACACTGGCATCAAGGTGTGAGCTTTGAGGTTAAAAATAAATTTTATATAAATTTACCTAGTTTTGCGTGCAAGCGAAGTTTTTTTATGTTAGAATACCGCGATTATAAAATTCAAATCCTAAAAAGGAGCCTAAATGTTTGATGATAATGTTTTAAAAACAGGCTCTGGTGAGATGGAGCTTGTTGATTTTCGCATCTTTAAAAAAGGCAAAGAAGGCGACAGTTACTACGAGGGCATTTACGGCGTAAATGTCGCAAAAGTAAAAGAAATCATCAAGATGCCAAACCTCACTGAGCTTCCAGGAACACCTGAGTATATCGAGGGAATTTTTGACCTTCGTGGCGTGGTGATTCCAGTAGTTAACCTTGCTCGCTGGATGGGCATAGAAGCACCAGCCCAGATGGTTTTAAAGCCTCGTGTAATCATATCTGAGTTTTCAAATATCTACATCGGCTTTATCGTCCATGAAGCAAAGAGAATTCGCCGAATTAATTGGAAAAACATCGAACCAGCGAACTTCTCTGGCGGTGTTGGCGGTGGCGGTGCCTTGGATAAGAGCAAAATCACAGGTGTTACTCGCATCGAAAATGACGATGTTTTGCTGATTTTAGACCTAGAGAGCATTGTTCAAGAACTTGGTATCTATCAGCCTAAGATGGAAATTGATATCGCTGATTTTCAGCAGATTGACGGTTTTGCTTTAGTGCTTGATGATAGCATGACAGCTCGCCACCTTGTAGGCGACGCTCTTAGTAAAATGGGCTTAAAAGTCCTTGAGGCAAAAGACGGCTCTGATGGAATCGAAAAACTAAACGACCTTTATGCTATGTATAAAGATGAGCTTTCAGATGTCCTTAAAATCATTATTTCAGATGTTGAAATGCCACAAATGGACGGCTTTCACTTTGCTTCTGTTATCAAGCAAGATAAGAGATTTGCTAATATTCCTATTATCTTTAACTCATCTATTAGCAATCAATTCTCTGAATCACAAGGTAAGCAAGTCGGTGGCGAGGGCTATCTAACTAAGTTTAACGCCACTCAGCTTTACAACGAAGTTACGCGCGTGATTAACAATCACAAACAACAATAAGGAGGTGCTAGATGGATGATATGCAAGAACTATTAGAAGATTTTCTGGTTGAGTCCTTTGAGCTTATCGAGCAGATCGATCACGACCTAGTCGAGCTTGAGTCTAATCCAGATGATCTAGAGCTATTAAACAGAATTTTCCGTGTTGCGCACACCGTAAAAGGAAGCTCATCATTTCTAAACTTTGATACACTAACTGAGCTTACTCACCATATGGAAGACGTGCTAAACAAAGCACGCCACGGCGAGCTAAAAATCACCGCTGATGTAATGGATGTGGTGCTAAAATCAGTAGATATGATGAAAGGACTGCTTGTTAGTATCCGTGATAACGGCAACGACTCAAGCTCAGGCATTGATATTTCTCAAATCTGTCTGCAACTAACTGCTATCAGCGAGGGTCAATCATCTGCTAGTGCCACGCCAGCTGCCGCGCCAGCTACTACACCTGAGCCAGCACCAGCGCCTGAGCCAGCCACGTCAGCCGCTGCTGATATACCACCATCTGCTATACCAGATGATGTTGATCCAAACACTCTAAGTGAAGATCAAGTAAATGCTGAGATAGAAAGACTGCTAAAAGTCCGTAAAGCAGAAGATGAAGCGCGTCGTGCTGCAAAAGGAAGTGGCGGTGGAACCACACCAGCTGCACCTGCTGCACCAGCTACCGCTCCAGCCGCTGCCCCTGCAGCCCCTGTGGCTGATAAACCAGCCGCTGCTGCTAAACCAGCAGGTGATGGGGCAAATGCACCAGCAAAAGCAGGCGCAAATGCTTCTGATCAAACAATTCGTGTTGAGGTTGGCAGACTAGATTATCTAATGAACCTTGTTGGAGAGCTAGTTCTTAGCAAAAACCGCTTGCTAACTATCTACAACGATGTTGAAGAGCGTTATGATGGTGAGCAGTTCCTAGAAGAGCTAAACCAAGTTGTCTCAAGCCTAAGCCTAGTTACAACTGATGTTCAGCTAGCTGTGATGAAAACTCGTATGCAGCCAGTCGCAAAGGTGTTTAATAAATTCCCTCGCGTGGTGCGTGATATAGGTCGTGATCTAAACAAACAAATAGATCTAATCATAAGCGGTGAAGAAACCGAGCTTGATAAATCAATCGTTGAAGAAATCGGCGATCCACTAACTCACATTATCCGCAACTCTTGCGACCATGGTATAGAAGATCCAGCTACTAGAAAAGCAGCTGGCAAGCCAGAAAAAGGAACCATAGAGCTAAAAGCGTATAATGAAGGTAATCACATCGTTATTGAAATCATAGATGATGGTAAGGGAATTGATGCTGATGCTATTCGTATCAAGGCTGTTGAGCGTGGACTAATTAGCGAGAACGAAGCTGATACTATGAGCAATAAAGAGATTTATTCTATCATTTTCCGCCCAGGTTTTTCTATGGCGGCAAAGGTTACGAATATCTCTGGGCGTGGCGTTGGTATGGATGTTGTTAAAACAAATGTTGAGAAACTTCACGGTGTAATTGACATTGATAGCGAAGTTGGCAAAGGAACTACTTTAAAACTAAAGATTCCTCTAACCTTGGCAATTATTCAATCGCTACTAGTAGGAACACAAGAAGAAATCTATGCTATTCCACTAGCAAATGTTAATGAGACAGTTCGTGTGCCAGTAGATAATATCTACACAATCGAGGGCAAAAATGTTCTTCGTCTAAGAGATGAGGTTCTTAGCCTTGTGCGTCTAAGCGACCTTTTTGGCGTAAAACAAGTGCTTGAAAGTGGCGATCAAACCTATGTAGTAGTTATTAGTGTGGCTGAGACTAAGCTAGGAATTATCGTTGATAATCTAATAGGACAAGAAGAAATCGTTATCAAATCTCTTGGTAGCTACCTAGCAAATATTGATGGTATCGCAGGCGGTACAATCCGTGGTGATGGTAGAGTAACACTGATTGTAGATGTTGGCGTTATCATGGATATGGCAAAAGAAGTTAAAGTAGATATCAAATCAAGCATGAGCGCAGAAGCTACACAAAAAGCAAAAGAAAGCCCAGCTGATTACAAAGTGCTAGTTGTCGATGACTCAAAAATGGATAGAACCATCATCAGCAAGGCTCTAGCGCCAACTGGTATCACGCTAATAGAAGCTACAAATGGTCTAGAAGCGCTTAATATCATCAAAAGTGGCGAGCATGCCTTTGATGCTGTGCTTATCGATATCGAAATGCCAAAAATGGACGGCTATACCCTTGCAGGTGAGATTCGCAAGTATTCTAAATACCGCAATCTACCGCTTATTGCTGTTACAAGTAGAACTAGCAAGAGTGACCGCCTAAGAGGCGTAGAGGTCGGCATGACTGAGTATATCACAAAACCATACTCAGGTGAGTACCTAGAAAATGTTGTTCGCAAGAACATCAAGCTACCATAAGGAAGCAACATGGACAAATTAAACGAAGTTTTACAAAAGCAAAAACAACAAATCACAAACCCCGTCCAAGTAGACCCTGACGAGGTTGAGCAATTAGTAGGCTTTATTGTTGGAGAGGAGGAATACGCGATTCCAATTCTTTATATTAAAGAGATTATAAAGCCTATTGAGTTTACTCGCGTGCCTGGTGTGCCTGAGTTTGTTTTGGGCGTATTTAATATGCGTGGAAATGTAACGCCACTAATAGACTTACGCATTATGTTTGGTGTCCAAAACCCAAAAATGACAGATACCACTCGCTATATAGTAATGGTATATGAAGATAATGTCGCAGGCTTTGTGATTGACCGCTTAACTGAGGCAATAAGAATGAAAAAAAGCAAAATAGACACTCCGCCAGAGACCTTGCTACACGCAAAAGGTATGATCGCTGGAATAGGCAAAAGGGATGATAATATCCTTACTATCCTAAAAGCCGAAGGGCTTTTAAAGCGTGATTTTTAAGGATTTTAAGTGATTAAGCTTTGTGTTTTTGACTTTGATAGCACGCTTATGGATGGCGAGACTATAGCCTTTTTTGGCCAAGCTGTGGGAAAAATGGATGAAATCTCAGCTATCACAAAGCGTGCTATGGCTGGCGAGCTTGATTTTTACGAGAGTTTAAAAGAGCGAGTTAAATTTTTAAAAGGCGTAGAGGTAGCAAAAATAGAGCAAATCGCTCATTCTTTACCTTTTATCAAAGGCGCAGAGCAAATCATAAAATATCTAAAAGAAAAAGGAATTTTAGTAGCTGTTTTCTCAGGTGGCTTTCACATAGCCACAGACCACGCTCAAAGCTTGCTTGGCTTTGATATAAACTTCGCAAATGAACTTCACTCAAAAAACGGAGTGCTAAGTGGCGAAGTAGGTGGCGAGATGATGTTTGGCGACTCAAAAGGCAAAATGCTAAAACGCTTAAAAGGCCTTTTGGGGCTTGATAGTAAGCAAGTCGCTGCCATAGGCGACGGCGCAAATGATATTTCTATGTTTAAAGAGGCTGGCACTTGCGTGGCGTTTTGCGCAAATGCTGTGCTAAAATCAGCTGCTACTCATATCATAGATATCAAAGATTTAACAGAGCTTAAAAAGATTTTATAAAGAATTTGATTTTTAAATAGGGAATTCTAGAGTTCTCTGTGAAGGACATTAAATGAACTTTTCATTATGGTGCGATTATTTAGAAAAAGATTTTATAAATGGCGATTTTGCTAGCATGATAAAAGAGGGCAAAATCTCAGGTGCTACGACAAATCCAGCGATTTTCAAAACTGCTTTTGAAAGTGGTGCATATAGTGAGCAAATCGCTAGTCTAAAAGGCAAAAAAGAAGCAAAGAAAATTTATGAGCTTCTAGCTATGAATGATGTCAAAAACGCTGCTTTTAAACTACTTACAAACTACGCAAATGGTGAAGATGGCTTTGTTAGCATTGAAGTTAGACCTGAGCTTTTTGATGATGAGGTGGGCAGCCTAGATGAGGCAAAGCGTATTTTTAATACTATAAAAATGCCAAATGTCATGATGAAAATCCCAGCAAACGAACAAGGCTACTACGCAATGCGTGAGCTAGTAAAACGGGGTATAAATGTAAATGCAACCTTAGTTTTTAGCCTAGAGCAAGCAAAAGAATGCCTAAAAGCCTTTGAAAAAGGGCTAAAAAGCTATAAGAAAAAATTCCCAAATACAAAAGAGCCAGAGTGTGTAATCAGCGTGTTTGTAAGCCGTTTTGATAGAGAGCTTGAAGAAAGCCTTAAAAAAGCAGGTTTAGATCACATGAAATACGGCATTTACAATGCTACTTCTATCTACTATGAGATAGAGACTTATGGGCTAAATAATGTTCGCACGCTTTTTGCTAGCACTGGTGTAAAAGGTGGCAAGGCAAGCCCTGATTATTACATCAAAGAACTAGCCTTTGAGCGCTCGATAAACACAGCTCCACTTGATGCGCTAAAAGCCGCAAATAGCATAAATGTAATAGCTCCAGCCTCAAAAGAGGTCATTGAAGAGTATTTTGCCAAAGCAGCTGCAGCTGGCATAAACCACGAAAAAGTCTGCGCTAAGCTATTTAGTGATGGCATAAGTGCTTTTAAAGAAGCCTACGCACAAAGCATTAACGCTTTACAAGCCTAGGCATTTTTATAAGGAATTCTAGAGTATGAAATTCTAGAATTCCCTAAAATTTTCTAGAATTCCTAGATTAAAAAATATATAAAAGGTAAAGTTTTGGCAGTAGATATTTCAAAATTAGATTTTAAACTTCGTGATGAGCTAAATGGCTACCTTGAGGAGCTAGTGCGAGACGGCGGCAGCGACCTTCATGTAAAATCAAACTCAGTTATCCGCAAGCGTGTAAATGGCGAAATGGTGCCAGTAGAAAACTCTCGCTTTCTTTCTACCCCAGAAGGACTTACTCTAGCAAAAGAGCTACTTCGTGGACGCTTTGATGAGCTAGTTGAAAATAAAAGCGCAGATTTTATCCACAAGCTAAACGAAGATTACCGCTTTCGTGTAAATATTTTCTTTCAAATGGATGGCGTCTCGGCTGTGTTTAGAACTATCCCAGTTAAGCTTCCAGCCCTTGAAGACCTTGGGCTTCCATCAAGTGTAGTAAAGCTCTGCGATACAGTACATCGTGGCATCGTGCTAGTAACTGGCCCAACAGGCTCAGGTAAATCAACCACGCTAGCAAGCATGATAGATCGCATAAATAAAAAGCGCAAAGCTCACATTATCACGATTGAAGATCCAATTGAGTTTATCCACAAGGATATAAACTGCCTTATAAACCAGCGCAGCGTTGGCCAAGACGCCACCAGCTTTGCAACTGCGCTAAAAGCTTCTTTGCGTGAAGACCCTGATATCATCCTAGTAGGTGAGATCCGTGACTATGAGACTATGAATATCGCTCTTATGGCAGCTGAGACTGGACACTTGGTGCTTAGCACCCTACACACCAGAGACTCACAAGAGACTGTAAACCGTGTGCTAGGCATGTTCTCAGGCTCTGAGCTAGAGCGTGCGAAAATGGCACTTGGCTCAGCGATTCAAGGCATTATCTCTCAGCGCCTTTGCCAAAAGATTGACGGAGGCCGCGTAGCAGCTGTAGAGATCATGCTCCAAACCCCTCGTATCAAACAGCTAATCCTAAAAGGCCGCCAAGATGAAATTCTAACAGCCATCACAGAAGCTGGCGCAAATAGCGGTATGCAGACCTTTGATTCAGCCTTGCTAAATTTATACAAAAATAACATCATCACCCGTGAAGAGGCGATGAACTCATCTACTACGCCAAATGACCTTGCCATCTTGCTTCAGCAGGCAAGCGCAGCAGCGTTTGAGAGTGGGATGAGAGAGATCGGGCTAAAAGACCTAGACTAACAATACATAAAGGCTCAGCTCTTGCAGCACTACTAAAATTCTGCGCACGGCTTGATAAAGATCTGTTCTATCTGCGCCTGCGCACCGCAGATTTTTAGCACAGCAGCACCTTTGCGCTAGAATTGCCTTAAATCTAGGAATTCTAGAATTCCTAAATCTAGAATTCCTATAAGTTTTTTATCCCTAGGGAATTCTAGAATTCCTAAATCTAGAATTCCATATAGAGATCCCCCAAAGGGGCTGGGGATGACATAGTAGGGAATTCTAGAATTCCTACAAATCTAGAATTCCCTAAACTAGAATTCTAGAATTCCTATAATTTAGAATTCCGCAAATCTAGAATTCCCTGCTTTTTAAGTCTATTTTAGTTTGCTTTGCTATAATTTCACACAAAAATTCAAAGAGAAAATCCATGCAAACAAAATACATTTTCGTAACCGGCGGCGTGCTAAGCTCACTAGGCAAGGGCATCGCAGCAGCCTCTATCGCAACTTTGCTAAAAAGCGCAGGACTAAAAGTAAGCATACTTAAATGCGACCCTTACATAAATGTAGACCCAGGCACGATGAGTCCACTTGAACACGGAGAAGTTTTTGTAACTGATGATGGGGCTGAGACTGACCTAGACCTTGGGCATTATGAGCGTTTTTTGGGCGAAAACCTTAGCCAGCTAAACAACTTCACCACAGGCAGAGTTTATAGCTCAGTCATAGAAAAAGAGCGCAGAGGCGACTACCTTGGCAAAACCATCCAAGTAATCCCACACATCACAGGCGAGATAATAAGCCGCATAAAAGACGCAGGTGAGGGCAAAGATATCTTAATCGTTGAAATCGGCGGCACAGTAGGTGACATCGAGGGCTTGCCGTTTTTAGAATCAATCCGTATGCTAGGCGGCGAGCTAGGGCATGAAAATGCTATGTTTGTTCACCTCACGCTAGTGCCATACATAAAAGCAGCCGGCGAGCTAAAAACAAAACCCACCCAGCACAGCGTAGGCGAGCTTCGACGCATAGGCATCATCCCTGATATGCTCATTTGCCGCTCAGAACAAAGTCTAGGCCGTGAGCTAAAAGACAAGCTAGCTGCAAGCTGCGGCGTGGCAAAAAACTGCGTTATAGAAAGCTGCGATCAACCTAGCATTTATCAAGTCCCACTTAGCTTTGAAGCGCAAGGAATTCTAGATGCTATTAGCGGCAAGCTAGCTCTTGGTGAGCTTAGAGCTGATATGAGCGAGTGGAACGAGCTTGTTAAACGAGTAGTAGCCCCAGCACATGAAATCACAATCGCCTTTGTCGGTAAATACACAGATCTAAAAGAAAGCTACAAAAGCCTAACCGAGGCTCTCATCCACGCAGGCGCAGCCACTGATACAAGAGTAAATTTAAAATGGGTAGATAGCGAAAAACTAGAGCCAAACACAGCAGAATCTATGCTAAAAGACTGCGCTGGCATTTTAGTAGCTGGTGGCTTTGGGCTTAGAGGCGTTAGCGGTATGATGGAGGCAGCCAAATACGCAAGGACAACAAACACACCTTATCTTGGCATTTGCCTTGGCATGCAAATTGCGCTTATTGAGTTTGCTCGCTCGGTGCTTGGCATAAAAGATGCTAGCTCGGCTGAGTTTGATAAGAGCTGCAGTGAGCCTGTGATTTATCTAATAGATAGTTTCATTGACGCAAGTGGCGCAAAACAAATCCGCACGCATGTAAGCCCACTAGGCGGGACTATGCGCCTTGGCGGCTATGAGTGTCACTGCGCCCCTGGCTCGCTACTTAGCAAATGCTATGGTGGCGCAAATCTTATAAAAGAACGCCACCGCCACCGCTACGAGGCAAATCCGCTGTATAGAGAACGCCTTGAAAATGCTGGTATGAAAATCAGCGGTGAGAGCGATGGGCTAATAGAAGCTGCTGAAATTCCAGAGCATAAGTTTTTCTTAGGTGTTCAGTTTCACCCAGAGTTTACCTCTCGTCTAAAAGAGCCAAATCCAGCGATTTTGGGCTTTATAAAGGCCTGTTGTGCTAGATAAGCCAGCAGTAGCTAAGCTACTCTCGCAGCGTTTTGCTAACGACAAGCACACTAGCCTTTCACAGCTGCCTTTGCCACACACTATGAGTGGGGCAAAAAATGCTGCTAGCATAATCGCTGCTAGCATTAAAAATAATGAAAAAATCGCTATTGTAGGGGATTATGACTGCGATGGGGTTTGCTCATCTGCGATTTTGGACGAGTTTTTTTGCGATATAGGCTATAAAAACCACAAGGTAAAAATACCAAATCGTTTCAAAGACGGATATGGGCTAAATGAGAGCATTGTTGGCGAGCTAGATGTCCAGCTTATCATCACAGTAGATAATGGTATAACTGCCTTTGAAGCTGCAAATGAGTGTAAAAAGCGTGGCATAAAGCTAGTTATCACAGACCACCACATGCCTCTTGATGAGCTGCCGCAGGCTGACGGGCTAGTTGATCCGCAGTGTAAGGACAATGAGTTTGCCTTCAAAGAAATCTGCGGCGCACAAGTAGCGTGGTATCTAGTAGCTGCGCTAAAAGACGAGCTTGGGCTAGTAGGCTATGAGCTTGGCAAGTTTACTGACCTGCTAGCGCTTGCCATCATCGCTGATATGATGGAGCTAAAGGATATGAATAGGGTTCTAGTGCGAGCTGGGCTAAGGCAAATAAACTCTTTTGCGCGTCCGTGCTTTCGTGCTATTGCTAGGCTAAGTGGCAAAGAAAGCTTTGCTTTTAAAGAAAGTTTTACTTTTAAAGAAAGCAAAGCTTTTAAAGAAAGTAAAGCTTTTAAAGAAAGTTTTACTTTTGATGATATTAGCTTTCTTATCACGCCGCTTATAAACTCAGCTGGGCGCATGGATGATGCTACTGTTAGCTTTGAGTTTTTGCGATCAAGAGATTTGCGCTGTGCTGAGGGCTTGCTAGCAAAAATCAGCGAGTGTAACGCCGTGCGAAAAGAGCGTGAAAAAGAGCTTTTTGAGCTTTGTGCTAAAAGCGTGAGCGAAAATGATAAGGTGGTTGTAGTCTGGGGTGAGGGCTGGCATGAGGGGGTGATTGGCATCGTGGCTTCTCGCCTAGCAAGGCTGTATAAAAGACCTGCGATTGTATTTAGCATAGATGGGCAAAGAGCCAAGGGCTCTGCTAGAAGCGTTGGAAAGTTTGATATTTTAGCGCTTATTTCATCGTGTGAGAGCTTTCTTAGTAGTTTTGGTGGGCATAAGGGCGCTGCTGGGCTAGTGGCCAAGCCTAGCAAGCTAGCCCAGCTAAAAACAGCACTAAATGAAGCCTGTAGCAATGTAGATTTTAATCAAATTAGCCACGATGATTTGCTAGGCGATATTAAAGCTGATTGTATTGATAGTGAGCTTATGGATATCATCGATAGTTTTGCGCCTTATGGCAGTAAAAATCCAAAGCCAGTTTTTGCTCTACGCTGTGCGCTTGTAGTGGGCGTAAATACTATAGGCTCTGAGGGCTTGCACCTGCGCCTTGTGCTAAAGGCGGATAATCGCTGCTTTGAGGCGGTGTATTTTAACTTTGAGAAAAGACCTGCTATGGGCGTTAGGATAGATGTTTTATTTACCTTAGGCAGAAATTATTTTAGAGGTCAAGAAAGCCTTCAACTAATCATCCAAGAGATTTTATAAGCAAATTTATACTACTAAAATCTAGAATTCTTAATCTAGAATTCCCTAGGAATTTTAGATTTTTTTAGAGAACTTACGCTAGGAATTTTAGAATTCTCCAAAACTAGAATTCCTTAAACTAAAATTCCTATATTAAATTCCCTAGGAATTCTAGAATTCCCTTAAACTAGAATTCCAAAACTAGAATTCCAAATCTAGAATTCTTATATTGAATTCCCTAGGAATTCTAGATTTTCTGGGGGTTAAGGGGGTGTCTTTTAAGGAATTCCAGAATTCTTAAACTAGAATTCCCATATTAAATTCCCTAGGAATTCTAGATTTTTTAGAGAAGTTACGCTAGGAATTTTAGAATTCCTAAATTTAGAATTCTTAATCTAGAATTCCTAAACTAGAATTCCCATATTAAATTCCCTAGGAATTCTAGATTTTCTGGGGGTTAAGGGGGTGTCTTTTAAGGAGAATTCTAGAATTCCTAATCTAGAATTCCCCAAAGAGAATTCCAAAACTAGAATTCCAAAACTAGAATTCCTTAAACCAGAATTCCTTAAACCAGAATTCCTGAGTTAAAAATACCCCCTAACCCCCAAAAATCCTAGGAATTCTAGAATTTCTTATGAAATCTGCGTTTTGTATTTACAAGCAAGGCACTCGTGGAAGTTGCCTTTTTTAAGCTCTTTTAGCACCATAGGCTCGCCACACTGCGGGCAAGACGCGCCTGCTGGCTTGTAGTTGCTAGTATAATCGCACTTTGGATAAAGCGAGCAGCCATAGAACTTGCCCCTTTTGCTGCTGCGCTCTACGACCTCGCCTTTTTGGCATTTTGGGCAGGTGATGCCTGTGCTGGCGGCTTGTTTTTTAGTGCTTTGGCTGCTGTTTTGTTCGCTAGCTATGTTGCGTGAGTACTTACACTTTGGAAAGCCAGAACAAGCAATAAACTCGCCAAAGCGGCCCGAGCGTTTTAGCAAGTCTTTGCCACACTGCGGGCATTTTTCGCCGATTAGTTCGCGCACTTTTTGGCTCTCAATTGCGGTTTTGCCCTCGCTGATTTTGGCTATAAATGGCTCGTAAAACTCGCCAAGCACCTTTTGCCAATTGGCACCTTTTTCAGCGATATCATCTAGCTTTTTTTCAAGATTGCTTGTAAAGTCGCTATCTACGATGTCTGTGAAGTTTGCTTCTAGCATAGCTGTGATTTTAAAGGCGATTTCATTTGGCACTAGTTGCTTGTTTTGCGTGCTGACATACTCACGGCTTGTTAGTAGCGTGATGGTTGGGGCGTAGGTGCTAGGACGGCCGATCCCTAGGCTTTCAAGTTTTTTTACAAGACCTGCCTCGCTGTACCTGGCTGGCGGTTCGGTAAAATGCTCTTCTTTGCTTGATTTTTGAAGTTTTAACTCTTCTTTTAAAGACAGCTCAGGCAAGATCACATCTTTTTCGCTGCTAGCCCAGAGCTTAGAGAAGCCATCAAATAGCGTTTTTCGCCCAGATATTTTTAGCTCGCACTCGCCTCCGTCTACGCTTACCATTTGATTTAGCGTGATTTGCGGGCTCATTTGGCTAGAGACAAAGCGGTTATAGATAAGCGTGTAGAGCTTTAAAAGGTCTTTTTCTAGGTATTTTGCAGCGATTTGTGGGGTAAACTCTACATTTGTAGGGCGGATCGCCTCGTGGGCTTCTTGTGCGCCTTTTGCCTTGCTAGTGTATATATTTGGCTTAGGCGGCAAATACTCTTTGCCAAACTCACGCTCAATAAACTTAGCCGCAGCCTCTCTTGCTTCTTTTGCGATATTTAGGCTATCTGTTCTCATATAGGTGATTGCGCCCATTTGTCCATTTGGGGTGTTTACGCCCTCGTAGAGTTGCTGGGCTAGCGCCATGGTTCGCTTAGGGCTAAAGCCAAGGCGGTTGCTCGCACTTTGTTGTAGTGTGCTAGTCATAAAAGGCGGATTTGCTGTGGTTTTACGCTCTTTGCTTTCTATTTTGCTTATGCTAAAGCTTGATTTTTTAAGGCTTGCTAGTATCTCATCAGCCAGCTCTTCGCTTGAAATATCAAGCTTATCAAGCTTTTTACCCTTAAAAGAGACAAGCGTGGCTTCAAGGTCAGTTTTAAAAAGAACTTCAATGCTAAAGTATCTTTGTGGCACAAAGGCCTGAATTTCACGCTCTCTGTCTACGATAATTTTTAGCGCAGCACTTTGTACGCGGCCTGCGCTAAGTCCGCTTTGGATCTTTTGGCTTAGAAGTGGACTTAGCTTGTAGCCAACGATACGGTCAAGCAAGCGGCGTGCTTGTTGGGCGTTTACGCTTGCCATATCTAGGCTGCGTGGGTTTTTTAGTGCGGCATCTATTGCGCTTTTTGTGATTTCGTGAAATACTATGCGAGGCAGTTTTAGCGGGTCTTTGCCGATGGCTGCTGCGATGTGAAAGGCTATGGCTTCACCCTCTCTATCTTCGTCCGTTGCTAAGTAGATTTTATCTGCGCTTTTGGCTTTTTCTTTGATTTCTTTTACTACTTGGCTATGGTCTGCTGTAATGCGGTATTCTGGGATGAACTCGCCATCTTCAATCTTTATGCCAAAGCTTGATTTTGGCAGGTCGCGGATGTGTCCTAGACTAGCGATTACATCATAGCCACGGCCTAGAAAGTTTTTTATGGTTTTTGCTTTGGCTGGGGATTCTACTATTATTAGCGTGCTCATTTTTTACCTTAAAATTTTTTGCGAAATTGTAGCACAAAATCTAGAATTCTTAGAAAATTTCAAGGAATTCTAAATTTATTTTATAGGGAATTCTAGTTTTGGCTTGGGAATTTTGAACGGAATTTTGAATGAGATTGCTTCGCTTCGCTCGCAATGACGGCGATTTTAGACGGAATTTTAAATGAGATCCCCCAGTCAAGCTGGGGGATGACACAAGGCTTAGGGAATTTTGAATGAGATTGCTTCGCTTCGCTCGCAATGACGGCGATTTTAGACGGAATTTTAAAAATCTAGGGAATTCTAGATTTTAGCCTTTTGCTAGGGCTTTTAAATGTGGTAAAATCGCTCTTAGAGCTTGCGTGCGGTGGCTTAGGGCTTCTTTTATCTGCTCGCTTAACTGCCCTATGGTAAGCTCATAGCCTTGTGGTATAAACATAAAATCATAGCCAAAGCCGTTTTCGCCACGCTCATCAGCAATAGCACTTCCGTGCATAAAGCCTAGCTCCACATGCTCGCTAAAGCCACCTATATCGCTAATAGCAGCAATTGCTGCTGTGTAAAAGGCAGGCGAGCTAAAAACGCCTTTTTTATCAAGCTCGCTTTTTAGCTTGGCTCTGTTGCTAGCTTCTGTTGGATGCTCTACTAAGTCGCTACTATATCTTGCTGAGTAAATCCCAGGCGCGCCACCAAGGGCTTTGACGCTAATGCCACTATCATCGCTTAGAATAATAGCGTTTTTTAAAGCCTCAGGATTTTGGCTTTTTAGTGCCTTATAGACAGCGCGCGCTTTTATAAGGGCGTTTTCTTTAAAATCAGCGCCGTTTTCTTCTATCTCAAAAGGGGCGATAAACTCGCTGTAATTTCGCACCTTGAATTCCTTTAAAAAATCTTTAAACTCTCTTAGTTTTCCTGCGTTTGAACTAGCTAGAATAATTGTCATTATGTGCCTTTTTGCTAGAAATCTAGCGAAATTTGCTCGCAATTTTAGCCAAAATTATGAATAATTTAGCTAGAATTTGCTCTATTTTTTAAAAGAAATTAAGATGAAAGTTTTTATAAAGTATATTAGTTTTATTTATTTAAAGTATTTTTTTATCGTTTTTTTAGCCTTAGAGCTGTTTTTTGTAGCTATTGATGTGCTAAATAATCTTGCGCTACTACCAAAAAGCGCAAACTTAGCAGTGCTTTTTGTGGTGTTTTCTGCTGCTTCTGCGGTGCCTTTTTTGCTTCCGCTCTCGCTTGTTTTTGCGCTTATTATTTCGCTGATACTGCTGCTTAGAAGTGGCGAGCTAGTGGCTTTTTACGCCCTTGGGGTTAGTAAAAATGCTCTTATTAAACCTGTTTTTATTATCTCTTGTGTGATTACAGGGCTTTTTGTGCTACTTCAATGCACTCCAGCAGCCTATGCAAAGGATGTAAAAAACTCCATTTTAGAGCTTAATTCAAAAAACTTTTTTTCTTTTAACTCAGCTTTTATCAAAAACAAAAATAACTTTATATATTTTGCCACCATAGATGAAATGAACAAAACCGCACCTTTTGCCTATATTTTTGAGATTGAAGATGCTAAGCTTGTAAAAAAAGTGCTAGCTATGGATGTGAGTTTTAGCAAAGATAAATGGATAGCTAAAACTGCCTACACTCAAATTTTGCCAACAGACCTAGCGCTTGGTAAAACTGCGCTTAGCTATGAGGCAAATATGAATTACGAGGTGCTTGAGGGCTTTGAGCCTAGGCTTCTTTCAAACCTAAACCGCTCAGCTACTTCGTATTCTATCATCCACGCTATAGCTACGATATATCAAACAATAGGCGATGATATAAATATAGCACTTATTAAAACCTCGCTGTATCTTTCTCTTTTTTTCCCATTTTTTGCGCCTTTTGGCTTGCTAGCACTTTATTACTACGCCCCTGCTATACCAAGGTATAGCAATCTTGCTTTGCTAGGCTTTGGCTTTGTGATATCTACGCTGTGCGTGTGGGGTCTGCTTTATGCGCTATCTCGCCTTAGCAGCTCTGGGACTTTAAATGCTGAACTAGCAATAATTGCGCCTATTGTAGTGCTTGGCAGCTTTGCGTATATAAAATTTCGCCAAGCTCGCTAAAATTGTGCTATAATTGCGCTTGCTGTGGCAAGTAGTCGCTACAAAAGTAGAGGAAAGTCCGAGCTGCATCAGAGCAAAGCTACGCCTAACAGGCGTCGGGCGAGAGCCTAGGGATAGTGCAACAGAAAGCAAACTACCAGCAATGGTACAGGTGAAACGGCGGGGTAAAAGCCCACCAGTGCGCAGGCAAGAACAAGCCACGCAGCTATGTAAACCCAGCTTGCAGCAAGAAGCGGTGGTAAAGCTCTGAGATTTTACGCTTCGCTAGATCCCTTTGGTGACATTGGGGCGAGATAAATGGCTACATAAACAGAACTCGGCTTATAGTCACAGCCCTGCTTGCCTCTCTTTGGCATCTGTACTAAAAGTTCGTTTGTGCTTCGTTTGACGCACTACTAGTGCGCCTACACTCGCACTTCACTCACTTTTAGCACATCTGCTCAAAGATAGACTAAGCAGATAGATATGTTAGTGGCTCGCTTGATGAACTTTTGTTTTTATCTGCGCTCGTGCTAGCTCCTAGCACATCTACCTACGCTAAAGCGCAAAAAGACTATGTTTTTAAGCTTGGCAGAAAAAGGATAATAAATGGATATTTTTGAAGCTATAAACTCTCGTCGCTCGGTTAGAAAATATAAAAATACTGAAATTTCTAAGGCTGATTTAGAGCAAATCCTAAATGCTGCTTGTATGGCACCAAGTTCAAAAAACACGCAGCCGTGGTATTTTGTAGCGGTGCGTGATGAGAGCGAGAAAAGCTATATTCTGGGCATTATGCAGCAAGTCGCAGCACAGATGAAAGCACCGCTTGAAGAGTATTTTAAGGAGCATCCTGATGTAGCAGCGCAGACTTTAAGCTTTATAAAAAGTCTTGGCGCAGCTAGCGTTTATGTGCTGGTTTTTTCTCAAAAGCCCTATGATGAGAGTAGCGAAAGTGCCCTTACACAAAGCATCGCAGCAGCTGTGCAAAATTTGTGCCTAGCTGCTAGCGGGCTTGGGCTTGGGACTTGCTGGATGAGAGCGCCTATAAATGTGGGCTTTGCGCAGACTTTTAAAGACCGCTACGCAAAAGATAAAGGTCAAATGCTAGCTATGCTAACCCTTGGCGTCCCTGATGAATCCCCAAAGGCCCTAAAGCGCAAAGATGATAGATATAAAATAATCTAGAATTCCCAAAGAGAATTCCTCAAAGAGAATTCCTTAAACTAGAATTCCAATCTAGAATTCTTAAACTAGAATTCCTATTTTCGCTTCGCATCCGCTGGTTGCTTAGTTTTTGGGGGTTAGGGGGTATTTTACCTAGGAATTCTAAAATTCCCTAAAGAGAATTCCTAATCTAGAATTCCTAAAGAGAATTCTTTAAACTAGAATTCCTAAACTAGAATTCCAAAGATAAAAAATACCCCCTAACCCCCAACCAGCGGATGCGAAGCAAAAAAAGTAATTTTAATCTATTTAGTACTCATCTTCTTCGTCGCTGCCATCATCATACTCGTAGTCATCATCGTCGTAATTATAGCTTTTGCCACTGCTAAAATCATCGTCAAAGCCGTCATCTTCGTCCTCGTAATCCTCGTTATAACGGCTGTCTTCTTGTCCCTCTATATCCTCATCAAAATCATCATAATTTCTCATTTTTGCTCCTTATTTAGTAGTATAAACTCGCCATTTTTGTAGCTAAAAACCTCGCCAGTTTCTATTATATAATGCCAGCCAAAGAGCTTTAGCTCGCCCTTTTCTTCACGCTCTTTTACCTGCGGAAAGGTGCGCAGATTTTCTAAACTTTGTAAAATACAAAGCCTCTCAGTAAGCCACGCACGCTCTTCAAGCGGAGCATCAGAGTTTTGTATTTCGTGCTTTACATCATCTAGCTGGCGCAGCCAGTTTGCTACGCTTGGCATATTTTCTAGCTTTTTTGGATGCCAGATAGCCTCACAACCACCACAATTGCTATGCCCACAAACCACGATATTTTCTACATTTAAAGCAATTATCGCATAAGCAATAGCACTAGTTGTAGCCAAAAACTCATCTTTTAAACGGTATTTTGGCACTATATTTGCTACATTTCGTACGACAAAAAGCTCTCCTGGCAGGGTCTGGGTGATAAGAGTTGGCACCACACGAGAATCAGAACAGCCAATAAATAGCGTGTGTGGATTTTGAGCTTGTTTTAGCTTGTTAAAAAGCTCTTTGTGCTCGTTAAAGCCTGTGTGCATAAAGCGAATTGCGCCTTCAATTATAGACATTTACTTCTCCTTTTAGCCTTGCTTGATACTTAGTGCCTCAAGCCTAGCAAATTCTACCAAAAACATACCTAAAAACTTGTCTTTTTTGCCGCTTTCTTGCTCATAAAACTCTACTCTAAAAATCTTACCAGCCTTATCAATGCTGTAATTTCTTTGTATATCTTTTTTGGTGATTTTTACATCAGTTTCTTTTTTGCTAGGATTTTCATAGCCTATTACATTTACACGCACATTTTTTTGTGAGTTTATGATTATATTATCATCTACGTGGATTTTGCTACCAAAGGTAACAATCTCATCTCGTCCATCTACTTTAACACTAGCAGCAGGCAAACTATGACCAAACTCAAAATACTGTGGCCTAATGCTTGTAAGCAGTCTATTTCCATAATAAATATTTGTCTCTTTGCCCTTTTTGCCTTTGCGTGTTTCATCTACGATAGCAACAAGCGGATTTTGGCTTTGATAATTACTTGAAAACTGCTGATTTATCGGCGTTGGAATGTAGTTTATACTAGCTCTTGGATCTTTTAGGGCAAGCAAGAACCTATCATCAAAAAGGCTTAGCCTAATCTCTTTTTTCATTACTTCTTTTATACCTTTTAAGCTTAGTTCAAAAGAACGCTCAAACTCCACTCCAGCTATACGCATGTACTCTTCAAGGGCGATAAGATGATAGTAGATGCGAGTGTAGACATCTAGTTCTTTGCTAGCTTCATTTGCATAAGCTGGCTTGTTTTTTGTGATAGCAAAGTAGGTTAGAGAGTTTAGCTGCTCGGCATCTTTGCTACCTTTTTGGGCGGTGTGTGTGTTTTTTAGATGATAGATATGTTCTTTGTCTTTGATTTTTTCATTTATTGTTTTTACTATGCGGTTTGCGTTTATTTCAAGCTCGCCGTATTTAACGCCTTTTAGCTCGCTTTGGTCTATTATAGCGCAGTTTCCCCACCTAGCAGGGCTGTGTTTAGCATCTATAAACTCTGGTCTATAAAAGCCGCTACCATCGTGTAAATGCACGACAAAAGCTACTTCTTTGTGCGTAATGATATCTTTGATGAAATTTACTGCTTTATAATCAGGGTCTTCTGGACTGATTTTAGCAAACTTTCTATTCATATCTCCAGCTGCGCCACGATTATTTTTTACTATGCTTGGAAAGTTTAGATTTGGCACGACCCAAAGTGCGCCTTTTGTTACATTATACTCAGTTGCTAGCAGATTTGCGCTAAAAAACCCGCCTGGCTCGTCGCCTTGTATGCCTCCTATTACTAGCACGGCTTCTTTATTTTCCTCGCCTTTTTTAATAAGCGAAAAGCTAGGTTCAGCCAAAACTAAGCTAAAAGCAAAAAGAGCTAAAAATATATTTTTTATCATTTTAAAACTTTCCTTATCATCAAATCAGCCTCTAAAACATCTTCAAATGATGAAATATCTATATTATTATATTTTTCATATATTTTTAAAATGTTTTTAGCAATATCACCAAAGGCGCATTTGCCTGCTAAAAATCTAGCTACCATTACATCATTTGCAGCGTTTATTATCACGCCTGATTTTGGCTTTTTTAGCACTTCATTTTTTAGGCTAAATATAGGATATTTTTTTAAAGATATTTTCTCAAAAGTAAATTTTGCCCCCAAAAAATCAAAATCAGGCAAAACTTGCTTAGTTTGACTAGGAATTCTAGAATTCCCAGCCAAACTAAGCGCATGCGCAATAGCTAAGCGCATGTCAGGCAAGCTAATATGCGCCGTGCTAGAGCCATCATCAAAGCTAACTATTGCATGAACCTTGCTAGTTCGCTCAATAAGCGCATCTATGTTTTTTATACCATAAAGATGATAAGCCTCAAGCACCTCAAAAAGCTTATTTGCCATGCTAGCGCTATCAATTGTGATTTTTGCGCCCATATTCCAGTTAGGATGTTTTAGGGCTTTTTTGCGGCTAAGACTAGCTATTTTTTTGGGGCTTTTTATATCCACTACTGCCCCGCCTGATGCTGTAATAATAAGCCTTTTTGGCTCTGCTAGCTTACTGGAAAGCAAAAACTTTAAGCCAAAATGCTCGCTGTCAATTGGCGTGATTTTAGCAGTGTCTAAAAAAGCCCCACCAGCTACTAAACTTTCTTTATTTGCTAAGGCTAGATTAAATCCTAACTCCCCCGCTAGCTTGCTAGGCACAAGCCCCCCAAAGCCCACAAGTGCGTTTATTAGCGTGGTTTTACTAGAATCGCACTCGCTAGCACAAGCCCTTAGAAATTCTCTTATATCGCCACAAAATACACGGCTGTGATTTACAAATTTTGCTAATTTTTTATCTTTTATAAAAACTAGCTTTGGTGCAAAGTCTTTAATCTGCGCATTTAAAAGCTTGTAGTTTGATGCGCAGGCTAGGGCTGTTACGCTAAGTCCATACTCCCCGGCTAGGTTAAGGGCGTTTTTGCCGATGCTGCCGGTGCTTCCTAAGACTATCAAGCAAGCACCACCAACATAGCAATCGCGCCAAAGAAAATCGCATCAAAGCGGTCAAGCACGCCACCATGCTCGCCTAAAATCTTGCCGCTGTCTTTGACATCGCTAAGACGCTTTAAATAACTCTCAAACAAATCGCCAAACACACCAAACACGCACGCTAGCACACTAGCACCAAGTGCTACAAAAAAGCTAACATCTACAAAAATACTAGCATAAAGCGCGCCTGCAAAACTACCCAAAATAACGCCAGCCAAGGCACCTTGGATACTTTTATTTGGACTTGCTGGGCTTAGTGAGCGCAAGATATCAGGCTTTTTAAGGCGCAAAATTTTGCCACAAGCAAAGGCTGCTGTATCGCTCGTAGCTACGGTGATCACAAGCCAGACAAGGCAGAGCATGCCACACTCGTTTAATAGCGCAAATAGCGCAAAAACAGGCGCAGCTGGATAGAGAAAAGGCAAAATCAGCTTTGGTTCAGGGCTTTTTACAAAAGCTACGCCGCCAGCTACAAGGCAGAGCATAGTAAGCATAGCAAAAAGTGGATTTAAAAAGATTGAAAAGCTAAAAAACACAAGGGCGATGATGATTAAAAACTTTTGATTTAACCCATAAAGCGGCAAACTCTCATACATCGCCACGCATAAAAGCAGGGCAAAAACTGCGAAGTTTAGCCAAAAGCTATCAAGCACAACAAGCACGCTAAATGCTATTATAAGCAAGGCTGCGACTATTATTCTATTAAGTAAAGAAGCAAACATCTTTTAAACTTTCTTTATTGATTTTTTAGGGGCTGATTTTAGCCAAATTTTGCTTAAAAATCAGCTTTTTTGCTCGGTTTTTATCACTACAATTGTGCGAGAAATAATGTCGTGTAAGGCTCTTTTGTCCTTGCGAAAAAAGGCTATTATCGTCCCACCAACTACAAAAAGCATCACAAAACAAATATAACGCAGCAAATACTGATGAAAGGCTGCCTTTTTGCCGCTACTATCAACTGCGTAAATGCCTTGGGCTTTGTATCCAGGACTTGCGGCAGTTTTGGCAAAAAACAGCGATTGAATCAGCCCAAAAACAGCCCAAAGTACAAAAATCGCAAGCTGATTTTGCTGAAAATCATCTTTGCCATTTAGCACGATATAAGCAGTAAAATAAAGTAGCGGCGCAGCTATTAAAAACATATCAATAATAAAAGCTTTAAAGCGCAAAATAAGTGGGGCTGGTTTTGCTTTTTGACTTGATTTTGGGCTGTTTTGTGTGCTTTTAGTTTTGTTCATTTTAGCCCTTTAAAATGCTTTTAAAAATCTAGAATTCCTAGGATTTTAATGCTAGGAATTCTAGATTTTGCTTTTAGGGAATTCTAAATTCCATTTTAAGAATTTCAATTTTGCTTTTACGGAATTCCAAATTCCGTTCTAGGAATTCTAAACTCTATTTTAAGAATTCTAAATTTTTATTCTAGGAATTTTAAATTCCATTTTAAGAATTCTAAATGTTTATTAAAAAGTCCTAGGAATTCCAATTTTGCTTTTATGGAATTCCAAATTCTATTTTAGGAATTCTAGTTTTTTATACTAGGAATTCTAGATTTTAGTTGCCACGGCTTCCTGGTTTTATAGCCTTAGACCCACTTTTACACAGCGGACACTCATCAGGCGTAAACATAGCAAAACCAAACTCGCCAAGGGCAAAAAATGGCTTATCGCTAGGTAATTTGGCATTTGGAGCTTGCTTTTCTAAGCCACCCACCATTTTACAAAAACCTCTACTTGCTAAGGCAGCATATCCTACTACCTCTCCGCCAAGGCTTTCAATGATTTTTGCGCTCTCCACTGCTGAGCCACCAGTTGTTATCACATCTTCGCAGATAATGAATTTCTCGCCTTTTTTTACCTCAAAGCCACGGCGCAGAGTCATTTGCCCATCTACTCGCTCTGTAAAAATAAAGCGCTTGTTACCAGCACGAGCCAGCTCATATCCAGCTAGAATTCCACCAAGCGCAGGCGAACACACACTCTCAAAGCTAATCCCAGCATTTTTTATCACGCTAAAAAGCTCATTAGCTAGTTTGCCAGCCAAGGCTGGATTTTCAAGCACTTTTGCACTTTGTAAATAAAACTGCGAGTGATTGCCACTACTTAGCAAAAAATGCCCTTCTAAATACGCTCCAGCCTCTTTATAAACACTCTCTAAGTTCATATTTTCATAAGCTCGCTTTCTTTATGTGCTACAAGCTCATCTATTTTTTCTATGAACTTATCAGTTAGCTTTTGGACATCGTCATAGCCACGCTTGATCTCATCTTCGCCCATGCTTTTATCTTTTTCTATTTTTTTGATCTCATCATTTGCTTCTTTGCGAACATTACGAACTGAGACCTTGGCTTTTTCGCCCATTGCTTTGGCTTCTTTTGCGCTTTTTTCTCTATCTTCTTTTGTCATCGGTGGGAAAAAGAGTTTCACACACTCGCCATCATTTGTAGGATTTACGCCAAGATTTGCCGCTGCTAGCGCGCTAGTTATATCTTTTAGCATTTTTTTCTCCCACGGAGTGATAGCTATGGTGCTAGCATCTGTTGCAAGCACGGTAGCTACTTGATTTAGCGGGGTTGGCGTGCCGTAGTAGTCTACTGTGATATGATCTAAAATCGCAATATTTACCTTACCAGAACGCAGCGTGCCAAAATCACGCTTTAGAGCCTCTAAGCTTTTGTTGCCGTGTTCTTCTTGGTTTTTTAGTATTTGTGCTATCATTTTTTATCCTTATTTTGTGGCATTTGTATCAGTGGTGTTTGTATCAGCACTTGGGGCTATAGATGTTTGATTTTCATCCACTGCTTGTGTTTGGTTTGTATCCATCACAGGCGCAGCTGGCGCATCGCTAATAGGCGCAGCCGGTGCAGCATCAGGTACTAGAGATTTAAACTCTTTGCTTTGCGTAAGAGACCCGCGCAAGCTTTCATTGTATGTATAGCCAAGTGCGATAGTATTTAAGATAAAGAGCGCACCTACTAAAAAGGTAAACTTAGCTAAAAAGCCAGCTGGTCCTTTTGCGCCAAAAAGGCTTTCATTGCTACCAGAATACGCACCAAGACCGATAGAACTTGACTTTTGTAGTAAAATCGCAATAGTTAGCACGATAGCAAAAACAAATTGTAAAACCAAAAATAAAGTACTCACGGCAAAACCTTTTATTTATTGTTATTTAGTGCGCCTAGAATGTGAAGTAGCGATATAAATAGATTTAGTATATCAAGATATAGCGAAACTGCTGCTAGCACAGGGCTATCATATGCGCCACGAATGATGTTTTGAGTATCATATAGGATATAACCGCTAAAAATCAAAGCACCTGCACCAGAAACAGCAAGGCTAAGCATAGAACTGCCTACGAAAATATTAATTAGTGATGCTACTACAATTACGATTAAAGCGATAAATAAAAACTTGCCCATTGCGCTAAAATCACGCTTGGTATTCATAGCAAATACACTAAGTCCGCCAAAAGCCACTGTTGTCATCAAAAAGGCTTGTGTGATAACATTTCCCATACCTGCACCGATATAGCGAGCAAGCGTAGGGCCAAGAACAAGTCCGCTAATGAAGGTAAAAGCAAAAAGTAAGATTAAAGCTAATTTTGCGTTTTTTCTAGCATACATAAGCCCAAAAAGACAAGCAAACTCAGCAATAACTGCTATCCAATAAGCCCCACCGCTTAGCAAAGATGCGCTATTTGTGCCGATATACGCACCAGCTGTGGCAGCTAGCAAGCTAGCAGCTAGTAGTTGGTAAGTTTGTTTTACAAATGTAGCTCTTGCGCTTGTTGCCTCTCTTTGTGCGCTTTGTTCAAAAGCACCACCAAATGCGCTGCTCTCATAGTTATTTTGAGGCATATTTCTATTGTATAGACTCATTTTTACTCCTTTGATTTTTTTAGGGCTATGAATTTAGCAGAAATTTCTAAATTTTTGGTTAAAAAATCTAGAATTCCTAGATAAAAGGCTAATAAAATACTAGGAATTCTAGAATTCCTAGTATAATTTTGGCTCGCCTTTACTCCAATCAAAATATCTAATGCTAGCAGTAGCGATTGCACCAAAGCCCTCGCCAGTGCCGATAAAGCCCATTTTCTCCATTGTTGTGGCCTTGATATTTACAAAATTTTGCGCTAGTGCTAGGGCGTCTGCGACATTTTTTCGCATTGCTTCTTTGTGTGGAGTGATTTTTGGCTTTTCGCAAAGTATGGTTATATCAGCATTTATTATCTCAAATCCATAGCTTTTTACCACCCTTGCGCACTCACGCAAAAGCTGCGTAGAATCAGCCCCTTTAAACTTTGGATCATTATCAGGAAAAAACTCGCCTATATCGCCAAGGGCTGCTGCGCCAAAAAGCGCATCGCACAAAGCATGTAGTGGTGCGTCCCCATCACTGTGGGCTAAAACGCCTTTATCGTGAGCGATTTTAACGCCACAAAGCGTAACAAAATCGCCTTCTTTAAAGCGGTGAACATCAAAACCATGCCCGCTAAAAACCCTGCTAGTAGGAGGGGCAAAACCAAGATTTTTAAGCTTTAAAAGGTCTTTTTGATAAGTTAGTTTAAAGGCGTTTTCATCGCCCTCCATAAAGGCGATTTTGCCGCCCACAGCAGCTATTGCTGCGCTATCATCGTTATAAAACTCGCCTTTTTCTAGCGCAGATTTTAAAAGCTTGGTTTGTGAGAGTTGCGGTGTGCCAATAAGCCCTAGTTCGTCTCTATTTGCATGAGAGCCATTAAATATTATGCTATCAGCGCACTTTAATACAGGGACTATACAATCAGCCTTTTCTTTGCTCTTTATTAGTCTATTTACAAGCTCACTGCTAACCCCCAGCCTAGCAGCGTCCGTGCTTATCACAAAAGGCGTATCTACAAGAGCTAGAGCATTTTTTAAGCTCTCTTGCCTTGTAGCTCCTCCTTTTGCGTAGCAAAACTCTGGGGCAAAATACTTCATGTGCTTTATCTCAGCCTCGCTGCCTACAATGATGATTTTTTCAAAATCAGCGTAGCTAGCAAGACGCCTAGCCAAAACTAGCCAAAATGGATCATCGCCACTTCTAAGCCACTGCTTTTTTTGCGCTAAGCCAAAGCGAGTGCTATCCCCAGCCCCTAAAATAATTAGCGTTATATCTTTCATTTTATCCCTTTATTTTCTAGCTTTTATACCTTTGCTTTCTATCTCATCTATTTCGCTTGAGTAGTCTGGATTTTTGGCTTTTAAGTCTCTATTAAATGATGAAATAATCTTAGCATCGCTGTTAGCAGAGGCTGCATGAAGCGAGATAAAATCTAGATATTCTCTTGCGCTTGCTGGAATTTTGCCTGCGTTTTTAGCTGGGATTGTAAAATTGCCTACAAAATATCCGCTAAGTATGCCTAGATCGTCTTTTGATGGAGTGTTGTTTAGCATATGGCGATTAAGGTCTGCTATGCTTACATTATGACCCTTTAAAATCATGCTAATTACATTTATTTCATCTTTTGCGAGCAGATTTTTTAGCATCAAAATCACAGCTGTCAAAAAAGCCCCAAAAAGCATAAGCACCACAAAGCCAGCTGCGCCTAAAAATATAATCTTACTCATTTATCCCCCTTGCCCAAAGCCCTAGCTCATCAAGGCTAGCATGAGCGCACATATCGACCTTTATTGGACTTAGCGTGGCAAAGTTTTTGGTAATTAAAGTGATGTCGCAATCATCGTTTTCTAGCGTGGCTACCACATCAGGCTCACCTAGCCAGATATACTCGCCACCTCTTGGGTCAATGCGTATATCAAGCTTGGTATCATAGTTTCGCTTGCCGGTTTTGGCTACTTTTAGCCCCTTAAAATCAGTCTTAGAACAAGCTGGGATATTTAGGTTTAAAAACTCTCTTTCTCCTAGCTTTGGAGGGAATTCTAGAATTCTTGCTGCTATATCACAGGTGATTTTACAGGCTAGGTCGTAGCTGTATTTTTCTATGCTGTCATTTTCGTAATACAGCGAACTAGCAAGGGCTGGCACTCCACGCAATACTGCCTCCATAGCCCCAGCGCAAGTCCCTGAGTAGCTGATATCTTCACCTAAGTTTGCGCCGTGATTTACACCGCTAATTACCAGATCAATTTTACCATCAAAAAGCTTTGAAAGCCCTACATACACGCAATCACTAGGCGTGCCGTCATGTAGGCTATAAATATCTTTTTCATGTTTTTTTAGTCTTAAAGGGTGGTGTAAGGTAATAGAGTGCGAACAAGCTGATTTTTGTAAATGCGGTGCTATTAGCCAGATATTTGCGTCTTTAAAACGCTCTTTTAGTGCTTTGTGTAATTCTCTAATGCCCTTTGCGTCGTAGCCATCGTCGTTTGTAAGTAGGATATTTTTCATTTCTTGCCTTTTTGTGTGGTATAATATCAAAAAAAGGTTAATCTATGAAAATTCTAATCTCAGCCTTGGAGGCTTCTGCGAACTTACATCTCTCTCATGTGATAAAAGAACTAGAAAAGCACGAAAAAATAGAGCTTTGCGGTATTTTTGAGCTTGAGGGTTATAGTGGGGCTTTACACAAAAGCAGCGAGTTTAGCGCAATGGGCTTTGTAGAGGTTTTAGGGCTAATTGCTAAGGCAAAAAGGGCTTTAAAAAAAATGGTAGAGCTTGCAAAAGACTGCGATACCGTGCTGCTAATCGACTCTCCAGCCTTTAACATGCCACTAGCTAAGGCTTTAAAAAAAGCAAATATAAAGGTAAATTACTACATCTTGCCACAAGTTTGGGCGTGGAAAGAATATAGAGCTAAGATTTTAGCGCAAAACTGCGAAAATCTACTTAGCATTTTGCCCTTTGAGCGTGAGTATTTTGGAACGCCCTGTAAGTTTGTAGGACACCCACTTTTAGATGAGATAAAGGTAGAAAAAAGCAAGCAAAAAAGCGGAATAATTGCCTTTTTGCCAGGTTCTAGGCGAAGTGAGATTTGGCGGCTTATGCCGGTTTTTAGAGAGCTTGCTAGTAAGCTTGATGGCAGAAAAATCATCGCTGTCCCAGCGCATCTAAAAGGCAAGGAAAGCGAGTATTACGGCGATACTAGCGGTTTTGAGCTAAGCTATGATGCAAACTCTCTTTTGGCGCAAGCTGATTTTGCTTTTATTTGTTCTGGTACAGCTACGCTTCAAGCAGCGCTTATTGGCACGCCTTTTGTGCTGTGCTACAAGGCAAAGGCGATTGATGTGTTTTTGGCTAGACTTTTTGTACGAAAGTTAAAGCATATCGGGCTAGCAAATATTATTTTTGATTTTCTTGGACAAGCTGCGCTTCACGCTGAGCTAATCCAAGATGAGGTAAGTGCGGCTGCGCTTTTAGCTGCGTATAAAGACTGTGATACTAGCGCCTTTGCCAAGGGCTGCTTGAAGCTAAAAAAATATCTAAGCCACGGCGCAAGCGCAAATGTAGCAAAGATTTTGCTAGAAAAAAGCCACTAGGAATTCTAGAATTCCTAGGAAATTTATACTAGGAATTCTAGATTTATTCTAGGAATTCCAGAATTCCTAAGAAATTTATACTAGGAATTCTAGATTTGAGTTTATTTTAAGGCACTTCTAGTGGCTCAGGCTCGCTGTAAGGAAAGTGTGTGCCCATGACCTTTATATCTGGGTTTTTCTTAAAAATTTCTAAGATTTTTTTGCGTTCAGCCACAGCTGATTTTTTGTCTATATCATAGATGTGAGCGATTTCTGGGCGTTTGATTTGCACATCAAAAGCATATATCATATCAGCGATGTCATAAAACTCATCATTGAAGTTAAAAATCGTCATTCCAGGAGTGTGCCCTGGGACAAAAATCGGCTTTATGTTAGAATTTTTAGTAACTAGATTTTCTCCGTTCATATAAAATAACATGCGCTTTTTATACATATTTAGGCGTTTTTTGGTCTTATCATCGCCTTTTTTCATCCAGTATTCATACTCAGCTTTGTTTATGAGCAAAGTAGCATTGGCAAAAGTCGCTCCAGTCTCTCCAAGCCCACCGATGTGGTCAGGATGTCCGTGAGAGACCGCTACTTGCGTGATTTGATCAGGTTTTACACCTCGTTTTTTTAGCTCTGCTTTTAGCTTTGAAGTCGTGCTTGAAAGTCCAGTATCAATAAGCATGGTAAAATCAGGATTTTTTACTAGCACGACATTATATAGCCTTGGGTCAGTATCTTTTGAGTAAGTTTGCTCTATAAGCTGTTCATCGCTTGTATTTTCTGGGACTAGCAAATCAGGATCTACGCTAGCTTCAAGCAATGAAATTACATATATTTCATTGTCGCCGATTTTTAGATCAGGTTTTATAGCAGGTTCTTCTGCCATACTTAGCGCAAAAAACAGCGCAACTAAAAACAATTTTTTTAACATTTTTATCCTTTCATTTTATGAAATAATTACCATCAAAACTAACAAGAGAGTATTTTCTCTCATCTCCAAGAGCTTTTACGAGCTCATCAATGCTTAGGAATTCCAAACTATCAGCGCCTATATACTCGCAAATCTGAGCGCAAGTTTTCTTGGCACTTATTAGCTCATCACGGTTTGGCGTATCTATGCCATAAACCTCAGCATAGCGGATTTGTGGGGCTGCGATTTTCATGTGAATTTCTTTTGCACCTGCGTGGCGAAGCATCTCTACTATGCGCTTGCTAGTTGTGCCACGCACTATGCTATCATCGATTACTACTATGCTTTTTCCTGCTAAAACTGAGCTCATAGGATTTAGCTTTAGTTTTACTTTTAGATTGCGAATTTCTTGCGTTGGTTCTATAAAAGTTCTGCCTACATAGTGATTCCTTACTATTGCCATCTCAAAAGGAATATTCGCACTCTGCGCATATCCAAGTGCTGCTGGCACGCCAGAGTCAGGCACAGGTATTACTAGATCGGCTTTTGCTTTTATGTTACCGCAAGTATCGCAGGAATTTTCACAGCTTTTATTTGCTAGTGCTGCGCCAAGGCGTTTTCTCATCTCATATACGCTTTTTCCCTCTATCACGCTATCTGGCCTAGCAAAATAAATATATTCAAAAGCACAAATTCTAGGCTCACTCTCAAAGATTTTTATGCTCTCAAAGCTGTCTTTACCCTCTTCAAAGATGATCATTTCGCCAGGTTCTACATCACGCACGAAGCTAGCCCCTAGCAAATCAAAAGCACAAGTCTCACTAGCTACGATATATCCGCCATCTTTTAGCCTACCTATGCTTAGTGGCCTCACACCGTATGCATCACGCACAGCAAAGACCTTTTTGCGGCTCATTATAAGTAGGCAGTATGCGCCTTTTATCTCTTTTAGGGCTTCTATTATTCTATCTTTTAGCTTTGGTGCTGAGCTTTTTGCGATTAGGTGGAGTATGTTTTCAGTATCCATATTGCTTTGAAAGATTGCGCCGTTTTTTACTAGGCTTTCTCTTACTTCTTTTTTATTTACAAGATTGCCATTATGAACGATGCTAATCTCGCCCAAAGCATACCTAGCAGCTACTGGCTGGGCGTCATTGCCACTTTCTTTGCCAGCGGTTGAGTAGCGGTTATGCCCTATTGCCATTGCGCCTTTTAGCGTATTTAGTTTTTCTTCGCTAAAAACCTCTGTTACTAGACCTTTTGCTTTTATGGTGCTGATTTTATGCTCAAAATTTGCGCTTATACCGCTTGCTTCTTGACCTCTGTGCTGCATAGCAAAAAGTCCATAATACGCTGATTTTGCTGCGTGTTCGCTATTTATGATTCCAACTATTGCGCACATTTTTATAGTCCCAAACAATCATCTATGCTATATCTCTTTGGCTCTTTATTAGCTAGCCAAATAGCTGCTTTTATAGCACCTTTGGCAAAAGTAGCACGGCTTGTAGCGGTGTGATTTAGCTCTATAAACTCTCCATCATTATAAAAGCCCACCGTGTGGCGACCTACGATATCTCCACCCCTTAGGCTCATTACAGCTATTTCATCTTTGCTTCTAGCACCTACTTGTCCGTCCCTGCCGCTAACTCGCACTTTATTTAGATCTAGATTTCTAGCTTGCGCCACGCTTGTAGCCAAGGTTAGAGCAGTGCCACTTGGGCTATCTACTTTGCGGCGGTGGTGCATTTCGCAGATTTCTATATCAAAGTCTTCTAGTGCTTTACTAGCAAGTTTTGAGAGCTTATTTAGCACGGCTACTCCAAGACTCATATTTGTAGCTTGTAAAATCGGCATAGAATTACTTGCTAGATTTATTAGATTTTCGCCCTGATCCCCAAGTCCTGTGGTGCCTATTACTAGCGCTTTTGGGTTTGTTCTAGCATAGTTTATTAGCTCCAAGCTAGCAGCAGCCACGCTAAAATCAATCACCACATCGCAACTGCTAAAAAGCTCTTTAAGGCTAGTCTTTACAGCATCTTTAAGATCAGCTATGCTTGCTGGGTCACGCTCATAAGCCCCTGCTAGAACAGCCCCAGAGCCATCTAAGTTTGCGATTATCTCTCGCCCCATTTTGCCATTTGCGCCAAAAATTCCTACTTTTACCATTTTTATCCTTTAAAAATAAAGCCTTGAATTCTAGCAAAAAATAAGTAAGTTTAGAATAAATTTATAAAATTTTAGCAATTTATAGCTTTTTTAATGTTTGAAAATCTACCAAATTTCCATAGTCATTTGCCAAAAATTGCTTTGGAATTTCTAAGTAGTTTTTGCCATACACTAAACTTAGATACTCATCATATCGTTTTGGAGCTTTTAGCTTAAAATCCTTATAATCAAGACTAATTAACTCATCTAAAAACTCTTTTGGGATATAAAAATATTTTTCATTATAAGGCAAGGTATAGAAGTTTTTATATTTATCATATGCATTTATATCTAAGACCATCTTTTCTTCGCTATTATCACTTATAATGATATTAAATATATCACCTTTTTTTCTCGCAGCGTAATCTTTTTGACAATATCTAATTTCAATATTTAATTCAGGAAAAACCTGGGGTAGAATATTGGCTAAATTAGATAAACTTTTATTCTCAAAAAGCATAATATCTACATCGCTAACTACGCTTAATTCTCTTTTGCGTAAAATACTAAGCAAGCCTGAACCATCTATAAAATAATCATAGCCTAGTTCATCTAGAATTCCTACTAAGCTTTTTACATAGTAATTTGTAGTTTTAGCCCTATTATCAGCCGAGTAGCTTATGTCTTTATCATCTATTAGTTTTATTTTTTCTTTGCTTATGCCTAAGTTTAATAGCTGAGCACTCATCTCATCAGCCCACACCCCACCTATAAGCACAGCATCAAAGTTTAGCTTTTTTAGCTCTGCTGGAGCGATGATTTTTATTCCTTTGTAAAAAGTATTTATTTTACTAGGCGAATTATCTATGAAAGCTACTATATCATCTTTGTCTTTGATAGCTCTATATATAGCTCTACCAGCTGCGCCTGTGCCAAAAATCACTACTTTTGCCATTATATTTTCCTTGCCATTTTTTCTTCTAATTCTTTTATATCATCCAAATCATCTATTTCGCATACTAGCGAATTATTTATTATTCTTTGCTTTATTTGTATTTTATCATACATACTAGCAATAACATTGTCATAATAAAGCTTCCTGTCATTAAAGAATTCTTGTTTTAGAGTGCTTATTTTTTCTTTGATTTTAAGAGCGTCATCTTTGCTAAAATACGAAATCCCAAGCAAAGATGGTTCTTTTTTGCTAGCAATCTCAATCTTGTTAGCAAAGCCATTTTTGGTTTTTAGTATCCATTCTTTTTTGGGCGAGTTTCTAATCGTAGTGTATAAAGTAGAGTTTTTTTCTTGTTTTAAGATATTTTTTAGCATTACCACATCAGCATCTATGATAAAACTATCACCAAAAAACTCTAATGCCACACAAAAGGAGCTTAGATTATTTTGTGTGGCAAAGTTTTTATTAAAAAGTAATTTTACGCCAAACTTACTCTCTAAATACAAAAAATCCTCTGCTTTATATCCAGTCACTACGCAGATTTCATCCACATTTATTTCTTTTAAAAACTTAATTGTCCTTTCGATATTTGGCTCATCAAAGACCTTTAATAGTGCTTTGTGAGTTTTTTGCGTGATATCTTTTAGCCTGCTGCCAAGCCCTGCTGCTAAGATAATAGCGTTCATTTTACCTCAATTTTTATAGTTTTTGCATTGCTAAGCAAGCATCCAAAAATTATAATGAGAGCACAAAGCAATAAATACATATTTATTTGACTACCAAAAAATACACCAAAAACCACTATCCATGCTGAGTATGAGATATTTAGTCCCATGGCTTTTAGCGCACCAAGTTTGCTGATTGCTTTGTAATAAAACAAATACGAAATAGTGCCTAAAACGCTAGCAACACAAACAAGATAAAGATTGCTCTGGCTAAAATCAAGTTTACCTAGGCTAAATACAGCTAGAATTCCTACAAAAGAAAAAAAGCTGCTAACACATTGCCTTATAAAAAGTGCTGTTTTTTCATCTGTGCCTTTATTTAGCGCAAGTTTTACTATCACGCACTCACTACCCCAGCAAAAAGCGCAGCCAAGCGCACAAAAAGCACCAAGAAAGCTAAACTCGTTTAAATTTATATTAAAAAGCATAAAAGTGCCAAAAATAGCCAAAACCAAGCCAAAATACCCTAACAAACTCAAATACTCTCTTAAAACAAAATGAGCTAAAACCGCACTAAATATAGGATACAAGCTACTAAGCACTCCAGCTATACTGGCTGATGAGAGATAAATGCCAAGCAAATATAAAATCATACCAAGCCCACCAGCAATACCAGCTAGGATTAGGATTTTTAGCTCTTGCTTTTTTAGATTTATTTTGCTAGTAAAAAATAGCAGCCAAACAGCAATAAAATCATGAAAAAAGCAAATAATAAGCACAAACGCACTTATATAAGAAAGCACTATCGTATCAAGTGCCCAAAAAATACCGCTAAATAAACCAAAAATCATATTTCATCTCTATTTAAAGCAGCATTTAGCCTAGTTTTTGCATAGTCTATGTAATTTGTGTTTTCATCGCTTTTTGCCACTGCCCACACAGCCCATAGTATATCTACAAGGTTTTTATAATACTTTATTTTTTGCCTTTTTATCTCATCTGCACCATATGCTAGCAAAAACTCATTTTCAAGCTCCAAGCCAAGCTCACACTCTATTATAAATGATGCCAAGTCCCAACACGGATCATTTAGCCCAGCGTACTCCCAGTCAATTAGTCTAATATCTTTATCGCTTACTAATATATTTTGTGGCACCAAATCCCCATGCGTAGGGGCAAAAACAAACTCAGTGTTAAAATATTTTTGATTTATATTTTTAACTTTTTCTAAGTGATGATAAAAAGGCTCTAAGCCTTTTTTAAGCTCATCAAACCAAAAACTAGAATTCCTAGCAAATTCTAGATACTTTTTCATCTCATCAGCAGGATTAAAGTGGTATTTAAAATCTAGTTTTGAAGTGTGTAGAGCTTTTAGTTTATTAGCAAGGGCGTTAAAATGTTTTCCCATATCTGTGAAGTTTAGAGTTTTTGCGTTTATAAACTCTGTTATTTTTATGCCTGTTTTGCTATCAAAATACAAGCATTTTGCGCTTATACTCTCCCCCATAAGTGCTTTTTCTATATGTTTTTCTTGTTCTCTATTTATTATAGCTTGTGCGTTTTTTGGTGGAATTCTAAGGATATAATGATTTGCGTCACTTTTAACTAAATAATTAGTATTTGTCATTCCACCAATTTTTGTGATTTGAAGGGCTTTAAAAGGCGTGATAGCCTCAAAGAGCCTTTTAATCTCATTCATACGCCCCCCCCCCATTTAAATCACCTATAAGCATTTCTTACTTCCAAAACTCAGTATTGTTTATACCTACATCGCTGGCTTTAAATACTGGATTTTTTCCTTCTTTTCTTTGTTTTTGATAGTCTTTTAGCACACGCACGGCTATATTGCTAAGTAGCAAAATTGCTACTATATTTACACTAGCCATAAAGCCCATAAACACATCAGCCAAATCCCACGCAAGGCTAAGGCTAAGCTGAGCCCCCACAAAAACCATAAGCATAGCCAAAAGCCTAAATACAAAAAGCCCACGCTTGCTAGTGCTAATAAACTTAAAGTTTGCCTCTGCATAAAAGTGATTGCCTATAATAGAAGTAAAGGCAAAAAGCACGATAGCAACGCTAACAAAAAGCAGTCCAAAAGAACCTAAATGCTCTTGCATAACGCCTTGGATGAGCCCTAAGCCTTTTAGCTCTGTGTTTTTTACAATATCAGCGCAAAGCACCATAAAAGCAGAACACGAACAAATCACCAAGGTGTCAATAAAAACTGAAAGCGTTTGAACCATACCTTGTTTGGCTGGGTGGCTAGTGTGAGCTGAGGCTGCTGCGTTTGGGGCTGAGCCCATGCCTGCTTCGTTTGAGTAAAGCCCACGTTTTATGCCTATTACGATAGCTGAGCCTGCAAAGCCTGAGAAAATCGCTTCAAAGTTAAAAGCTTCTTCAAAAACATGAGAAAATATCATAGGCAGCTTTTCTATATTTGAAAAAATCACAAATAAAGCCACAAGCAAATAGCCAAGTGCCATAGCAGGCACCAAAACAGAGCTTATAAACGCTGTTGCCTTAGCCCCTTTAAAAAAGAAATAGCCTGATAAAATAGCGACTATAATGCCTACAAAAAGCTTAAAGCTAGTATTTTCAAAGCCACCAGCATAGATATCAAAAGCAGATGCTAAGGTGTAGGATTGAAGTCCATTAAAGCCAAAAGAAAAGCACAAAATAAGACTAATAGCAAAAAGCACGCCAAAGCTTTTTGAGCTAAGTGCGCTCTCTATATAATACGCTGGTCCGCCTTTGTAACTATGCTTGCCATCGCTTCTTTTATACACTTGTGCTAGCGTACTCTCTACAAAGGCACTAGCTCCACCTAAAATAGCAGTTATCCACATCCAAAAAAGCGCACCCACGCCACCACCTGCGATAGCTACTGCCACGCCTACGATATTTCCTATGCCTACACGAGACGCAGTGGAGACCATAAGTGCGCCAAAAGGCGAAATATGCTCTTTTTGGCTCTTTTCTCTTAGCACAAAAATAGCATCTTTTAAAAACCTTAGCTGTATAAAACCTGTCCTAAAACTAAGGTAAAGCCCACATAAAATCAAAGCAAACACCAGCCAGTAAGTGTATAAAAACCCACTTACTAAGCCTACGAAATTTTCTACTGCGCTATACATTTTTTTCTTTATGCTTTTAGGAATTCTAGAATTCTCTTTTTTACTTCACTAGCGCCTAGCACTTCCATCATCTCAAAAATTCCAGGGCTTACAGAACCGCCAGTTAGCGCAATTCGCACATTTTGAGCCAAGTCTTTTAGCGTTTTGCCTTTGCTATTTAGGAATTCCATTGTAAAATGCTCAAACTCGCTAGTATTTTCTAAGCCCTCTTTAAACTCGGCTAAATACTGAGCTAAAAGCGCCTTACTCTCATCATTTACAAACTTTTTCATAGCCTTTTCATCATAGCTACTTGGCGCATTGATTATAAGCTCTACACCTGCTTTTATATCAAGCAGAGTTTTTGCCCGCTCTTGCAATAAACTCATAAGTAGCTCGCCCTTTGGCAAGCCCCTAAAATCAATGCCAAAAAATAGCATTTCATCAGCTAGTTCATAAAAGCCAGAATTCTTTATATAATAAGCATTTAGCCACTCTAATTTGCTTAGATTATAAGTGCTTGCGCTTTTGTTTATGTCTTTTGGGTCAAAGAGGCGCAGCATATCACTCATGCTAAAAATCTCATCATCGCCATGCCCCCAGCCAAGCCGTACTAAAAAGTTTAGCAAAGCCTGTGGCAAATAGCCCATGCGCTTATACTCCATAACATCAGTTGCGCCGTGCCTTTTGCTAAGTTTGCTGCCATCGCTTCCATTTATCATCGCTACATGATAAAACTTTGGCACCTTAAAGCCAAGCGCATCATAAAGAATAATCTGCTTTGGCGTGTTGCTAAGGTGATCATCACCACGGATTACATCACTTACGCCCATTAGCGCATCGTCGATTACCACCGTGAAATTATAAGTAGGCGAGCCATCACTTCTAGCTATGATAAAATCATCTAAAATATCAGCTGCCTCAAAGCTAATATGCCCTTTAATGCCATCATCAAACTCTATTTTGCCCAAAAGTGGGGCTTTTATGCGAATTACTGGCTCTATCCCCTCTGGCGGTGTGCCAGTAAAGTCTCTGTATCTGCCATCGTATTTTGGGCGTTCTTTGCGTGCTTCTTGTTCTTTGCGAAGGGCGTCTAGCTCGTCTTTGCTCATGTAGCATTTATAGGCTTTGCCACTCTCAAGTAGCTCGTTTATGTATTTTTTGTATATCTCAGTACGGCGACTTTGAAACTCCACCTCGCCATCATACTCTAACCCACACCAGTCAAAGGCTTCTTTTATAGCCTCTACTGCTGCATCCGAGTTTCTAGCTAGGTCAGTATCTTCTATGCGTAGCAAAAACTTTCCGCCGTTTTTGCGTGCGTAAAGATAGTTATATAGTGCTGTGCGTAGTCCGCCTACATGTAAAAATCCAGTAGGACTTGGTGCAAATCTAGTAACAATCATTTTTTAAACCTAATTTGAAAAAATTTTGGCTATAATTCTAGCTTAATTTACTTTAAAAAAAGGTTTTGGTATGAAAAAAATATTTTTATCCCTTGCGCTTGGACTAGCCATAAGCACGAATGGGGCGTATCTAAACGGAGTTGCCGCTACTGTAAATAATGAGCCTATTACTGATTATGATGTTGAGCTTGTAGTAAAGCGCATGAATATAACGCCAAATGATGCGCTAAATGTGCTAATACGAGATAAGCTAGAACTTTCGCAGATAAAAGAGCTGGGGCTGTCTGCTTCTGAGAGCGAGATAAATGAAGAACTAAGCCAAATTGCCAAGCAAAACGGCTATAGCGACCTTGCAAGCTACGCTCAAGTGCTTAGCCACAAAGCAGGTGCGCTAGCCAAACTAAGAGAGCAGGCAAAAGAAAATTTATCTAGAGCAAAGCTATATGATTTTATAATAAGTCAGCCAAATGACAATATCACAAGGGCAAATGCTATGCGCTTTTACGAGCAAAATCGTGGTATGTTTACTCGCTTTAGCTCAGCAAAAGTTACTCGCTACATGGCAAAAAGCGGTGCTACCTTGGGGCGTGTAAAGGCCCAGGGGTTAGCCTCAGGCGTAACAACTACGGCAATGAGCATATATCCAAACTCAGCTGATAACCGCGTGCTAAATCTCATAGCCGCAGCAAATGTAGGCGACTTTACGCCTATAGTGCGTGAAGGCGATAGCTACGTAATGTATAAGGTAAACTCAAAAGAAAATCCGCAAGTAGTAGCCTTCGAAGAAGTAGAACAAAATGTAGCTACAATGATGGCTGAACAAGAAAAAGAAGCGCTGATTGCTGATTATTTTAACAAACTGCGTGCAAAAGCTAATATAGAAATAATCAAGCGATAAAAATATTCTAGGAATTCTAGAATTTTTTGGGAATTCTAAATTTTATAAAAGGTAAAAATGCTAATAGACGCATACGGACGAGTGATTGATTATTTGCGTATTTCACTTACGCAAAGGTGTAATTTCCGCTGTCAATACTGCATGCCAGAATCAGGCGTAGAACTAGACAAGCATGAAAATATGCTTAGCCACGAAGAGATGTTTGAGTTTGTAAAAATCTGCATTGACAATGGTATAAAAAAAGTACGAATAAGCGGCGGTGAACCGCTGGTTAGAAAAGGCGCAGAGGACTTTATAGCAATGATTTTTGCTTATGCGCCCCATATTGATCTAGCCATGACTACAAATGGATATTTTTTAAAGGCCAAGGCGCAGGCTCTAAAAAACGCTGGGCTAAAAAGGCTAAATATCTCGCTTGATACACTAGATAATGAAAAATTCAGGCAAATCGCTCGCCGTGACGGACTAGAGCAGGTGCTAGAGGGCATAGAAGCTGCCAAAAGCGCAGGCCTAGGCATAAAGCTAAATACTGTGGCGATAAAAGGCTTTAATGATGATGAATTTGAGGCTCTCATGAGCTTTGCGGCGGCTAATAATGCGCAAATCCGCTTTATAGAATACATGGAAAACAAGCACGCAAACCCTGAGCTAAAAAGCATACGAGCTGATGAAATACTAAGCAAAATCGCTACTTTTAAAAACTTTAAAGAAATTACAAAAAGCCCGCAAAGCCCAAGCCGACTTTTTGCTTGCGATGATGGCTATATCTTTGGGCTTATAAATCCCCACCAGTGCGACTTTTGTACCACTTGTAACCGCATAAGGCTAAGTAGCGAGGGGCTGCTTATTCCTTGCCTTTATTTTGATGAGGGTAAGAGCATTTTAGCAGCGATGAAAAAGGGCGATTTAGCAAGTGCTAAGCAGATTTTAGCTGATGTGCTAGCAAATAAACCAGAAAAAAACCGCTGGCAAGAAAATCAAATCAGCGAGCGAGGCTTTTACCAAACCGGCGGTTAAAATCTAGAATTCCTAATGTAAAATCTAGAATTTCCTAAGAAATTTTAGCGTAGCTAATTCTAGAATTCCTAACCACTTTAAATAAGAATTCTAGAATTCCTAACTACTTGTGTCATCATTTTTAACTTTTTTTACAAGTTCATCTAAATATTTTTCTAAAATTTTTTCTCTTTTATATAAATCTTCAAATTTATCAATATCTAAATTTAGCGCGAAAGCCTTATATTTATTTTCATCTTTTAAATACACAAAACCTACAATCCAAGCAATTTTTTGCTCATCATTAAAACCTGTTTTTCCAAAAAGCTCTAAATTTTCCATATTTTTTAAATAAATCATTTCCTTAACACTATTCATTGCTTCTTGAGAAAAAGGTAAGCTATTTTGTGAAAGTCTAAAAAGCAAAATTGCTTGTTCTTTAGCGCTTATTTTTAGTGAGTTGTCAAGCCAAAAAGTATCGATCTTGGAAATTTTAGCATTACCATAATGAAGCTTGTTTAAATATTCTTGCATAGTTTTGATACCAATTCTTCTTGCCACTTCTTTAAAAGCAAGAACATTAGAATATTTTATAGCTGAACTTAAATTCATATCTTGCGCCCAAGAAGATAAAAATACTTTTTCACCTCTATAGTGATAAAAAATTTCTTTTTTAGTTTTTATCACACCACTATCAAGTGCAATTAGAGCATTAAAAATTTTAAAAGTGGAAGCGGGAGAGAAAGTCTCCATAGCCCTTGAAAAGTCGTTACTCGCCCAAGTTTTTCCATCATAAAAAACAAAAGTGCCGCTTGTATTATACTCTTTAAACCAATTATTTAATATCTTATCTTGCCCAAACACTAAATTTAAGAAAAGTAAAAATAAAGTTATTTTTTTCATAAAATATCTTTCTATTTAAATAATTTTAAACAAAATACTTTTTAAAGCTTTATTTTATTTAAATATCCTTTAACATGAACTGAAATTTTCTAAAATTGTGACCGGACAATCTCTATAAAAATTCCCCAACTTGCGTATTTTTGTCATCCCCCGACTTGATCGGAGGATAACATCACAGAAAAATTTAGAATTCCTAGGGGCTTTTTGTGTTTATATCATTTAAGAATTCTAGAATTCTAGAATTCCATATAGAGATCCTCGGGTCAAGCCCGAGGATGACACAAGGCAGGCTGGGGGATGACATAGTAGGGAATTCTAGAATTCCCAAGGATAAATTTAGAATTCCTAAGAATAAATTTAGAATTCCTTAAAGATTGCTTCGCTTCGCTCGCAATGACGAGATTTGGGAATTCTAGTTTTGGGAATTCTAGTTTTAGGAATTCTAAATTTAGGAATTTTAGATAAAAAATACCCCCTAACCCCCAAAAAACCTAGGAATTCCACTCTTTACAGCTCTCTAAAATCACGCTTTTTGCGCTCTCAAAGCTTAGTTTTTTAGCACTAAATTGAGAGTTAAAAAAAGTGCGCTGTCTTTTAGCAAGCTGCGCTGTGTGCGTTATAATAAGCTCTTTTAGCTCATTTTCATTTAAAATCTCGCCACGCAAAAACTGCCCACACTCTTTTAGCCCCACTGAATTTAGTGGCTTTAAGCTGTGATCAAAAGAGCCAAAAAGCCCCTTTGCCTCGCCCAAAAGCCCAGAGCTAAGCATTGCGCAAGTGCGCTTTTTAATGCGTTCTTTTAAAAGCTCTTTTTCCCAGCAAAGCTCGTAAATTTCAATATTTTTTATCAAAGGCTCTTTTGTATTTGCCTTTAAAAACTCGCTAGGAATTCTAGAATTCCCCAAACTAGAATTCCCTAAAAAAGAGTAAATATCAAACCACTTTTGTAATCTAAAAGTATCATTTGTGCTGTATTTGGCGCAAAACTCGCTATCACAGCTTTTTGCAAGCGCAAAAATCTCGTTATTTTGCGGATAAAAACTAGCTCTAGGCACTCTCGGCGCAAGCCCTGAAATCAGTGCTTTTAGATAAAAGCCAGAACCGCCTGTGATGATGAGGTTTTTGCCCTGCGCTTTACAAAACTCGGAGGCCCTTTTATACTCGCAAAAAAACTCGCCTGCGCTAAAATCTTCATCCACGCTTTTTAAATCCACGCCAAAATGCTTTATGCTAGCTAGCTCATCAGGGCTTGGTTTTGCTGAGGCGACAGAGATTTCTTTATACACGCATAGCGAATCAAGGCTTAAAATCACAGTATTTAGCAAGGGCGCAAGCTCTAAGGCTAGGGCTGTTTTGCCACTTGCGGTAGCCCCTATTATTGCGATTTGCTTCAAGCATTTCCTTTAAATTTTTGCCAAAATTATACTTAAATATCAAAGAATTTTGCTAAAATATAGGCTCTAAAAGGATAAAAATGACACTAAAAGCCCTAAAAGACACACTAGAACTCATTGTTTTTAAGCATTCTATTTTTGCTTTACCTTTCATCTTTACAGCGATGTTTGTAGCTAGCAAAAGCCTAAATGGTACGGCGTGGTTCGGCTGGCATTTGCTGATTTTTGGCGTACTTTGTGCGGTATCAGCTCGCAACTTTGCTATGGGAGTAAACCGCTACCACGACGCAGCGATTGATGCTCTAAACCCACGCACAGCAAGCCGCCCTAGCGTGGATGGCAGGATTGGCAAGAGCAATATGAAAATCTTTATTGCCATAAACGCCCTTATTTTCGTGCTTAGCTCAGCTTTTATAAACTCGCTTGCTTTTTGGCTGTCTTTCCCCTTTTTGCTAGTTTTGGCAAGCTACTCGTATTTTAAGAGCTTTTCTGCACTAGCGCATGTGATTTTAGGACTTTGCCTTGGGCTCTCGCCTATAGCTGGGGCTGTGGCTGTGCTAGCTGAAATTCCGCTTTGGAGCGTGCTACTTTGCTGTGGAGTGGTGTTTTGGGTGGCTGGCTTTGATGTGCTTTATGCTCTTCAAGACATGGAATTTGATAAAAAAATGGGGCTTTTTAGTATCCCATCTCGTTTTGGGCATGATGCTAGCATGGCAGCAGCAGCCTTGTTTCACGCATTAGCGGTGCTGTTTTGGCTGCTTTTTGCTGCTGCGGCTGGACTGGGGGGCTTTGCTTACGCAGGAGTTTTAGTTTGTGCTTTTATACTTTATAAAGAGCATTTGATCGTGCGCAAGGACTTTAGCAAGATTGATAAGGCGTTTTTTACGCTAAATGGCTGGGTGAGCGTAGCATTTATGGTATTTGTATGGGTGAGCTTATGAATGAGATGAGATTTGTTAGTGCTGAATTAAAGGTGAGTTTTTGCCTTGATGATGGTAGCTTTGAGAGTGAGTTTTCTAGCTCTCACAATGGCCTTGATGAGTGGATGAGTATGCTAAAGGCAAAAGAAGGCGGAGAAAACACCGACCCACTTACACTAAAGGTGCTAACAGAGGTGCTAAGAAAGCTTGAAAACATTGAAAATATGCTTAGTGGCAAGGACAGTTCTGCTAATCTAGGCAATGAAAAAAATGCTAATAAAATCGGCTATGAGGGCTTTGGCTTTGAAAATGCGTGCTTAGAAACTGGCAAAAAATACTTTGCTAGAGTGATGATAGGCGGTTTTGTACATAAAAATATTAAACTCTTTTTTGAGGCTGTGGATGAAAAAACAGCTAAAATCACTCGCATAAGCAAATTTGATGAAAAAGAGTGGGCTTCAAATGTCGCCAGATATGAAATGGGCGCAATAAGAGCCAAAAAGCAAAAGGATAATGATGAGTATTGATTTGCTAATTATGATAAGTTTGGCTCTGTTAATCCTAGCAGGACTTGCGTGGGGCTGGATGACGATACAAGGACTACAAAACAAGCTCTCAAATCACACAAAAAGCTTTGATAAACTAATGCAAATCAACTACCAGCTAAACAAAGAACTAAGCGAGCTAAAAAAAGAGCTAAACTCAGTGGCGATGGCGTCAGCTAGTAGCTCTCGCAGTGGGGCTGCCTTTAGCCTAGAAGAGATCACGCGCCGTATAGATGCTCGCATAAACGAAGCCCTAGCAAGCCGTGTGATGCCTATGCTAGAGAGCCTGCGCCGCTTAGAGAGTAGCGTAGATGACTTTACAAATGACCACGAAGAGCGTATGCTAGACCTTGAAGAGCGCACCAAAAGCATAGGCAAGATAACGCCACCAAGCTTTAGCGCTGAGGAGGATAAGATAGAAAGTCTCTTTAACGCTGGCAAAAGTGCTGAAGAAATCGCTCGTGATATGCACATAACGGTAGGTAAGGTAAATATGGTGCTGAGGTTAAGAAAGCTGATTTAATCTTTGCCCTACGGCGGCTAGCTGCTGGAGCGAGTTTAGAATTCGCTAGTCTTTGTCATCCCCCGACTTGATCGGGGGATCTCCACTCTAGGAATTCTAGAATTCCTAAGGATAAATTTGGAATTCCTAGAGATTGCTTCGCTTCGCTCGCAATGACGAAAATTCTAGAATTCCCTAGTCTTTTAACAGCCGCCACCGCAAAACCCAAAGGACAGCGCGAGTTAGAATTCCCTAGGAATTCTAAAATTCCGTCCAAAATTCCGTCATTGCGAGAGAGAATTTTAGAATTTGGGCATTTGTGTATTTGGTGTGGGCTAAATTCTAGAATTTGGCTTTTTGGTGTTTTGAATTCTAGAATTTCAAAGAAAGTTATAATAGAAAACCATTAGAATAGTGGTTTTTTAAGAGGGAGATATTGTGGGTATATTTCTATTGCCGTTTTTTATTTTTATTTTTGTTTATTTTTTTCCGTATTTTTGGGCGATGGCGATAAGCTCTGCGATGAGCTTAAATATTAAGCTTAAATTCCAGATTTTACTCTCTGTGTTTTTGTTTGTTTTTGTGGGGTTTTGTGCTGTTTATTGTTACGCTATAGATACCGATCATACGCTTTATTTATTGTTTCTGGCTGGATATGTGATAGGTACACCGCTTTGGGTGCTTCGTTTTTATTTAAACGAAAGGACTAGCAAAGTGCGTTTTTATATAGGTTTGGTGGCTACGCTTTTTATCATTTGGGAAATGGAAGTGCCTCAAAGGATACTTTTTCACTCTCTTACAAAAGATAAAACTATGTATGATATAGAGATTGTAGATGAGCTTTTTGATGGTAATACAACTAGTGTGACTTATGGTTATAGTGAAAATAGAAAAAAATGTATTAAAGATATTTTTAGCTGTCCTTTTATGCCACTTCCAAGACAACTACAACATCATTTCTTTACTACAAGAAATGGCGAAAAAATCGTGGTAGCAAATGTATATGCACCTTATTATGGCAAAAGTTTATTTCTAAATTATTTTGAAAATTTAAATACTACACACTCACCTTATAGAGCTTTTTCTTTAAAATCTTTAACAAATAAAGAAGTATTTGAACATTTAAGAAATCTAAAATCTAGCCAAAAAGGAGAAAACAATGGCAACAATTAAAAAAATCAAAATGTTTAACGAAAACGGAAAACCTACACCTGAGGGTCAAATAATTATTAATGATGGTGCGTATTTAGCTGATATGGCGTATAAAAATAGAAAAGAGTTAAAGAAGGTATCTTTAAATCCAGACGCAAAAGATGATGAAATAATTATAATCCAAAACTAGGGGATCTCATCACAAAGAATTTAGAATTCCTTAGCTTTTATTATCGCTACCGCGAAGTTTAAAGGGTAGCAAAAATCTAGAATTCCTTAAAGATTGCTTCGGCTTTTTCAAGCCCCGCAATGACGAAATTCTAGAATTCCCCATAGAGATCCCCCAAAAGGAGCTGGGGGATGACACAAAAAGCAAAGCCCGAGGATGACATAGTATGGAATTCTAGACAACCTCGCCTCTAGGGAATTCTAGAATTCCTAAGCCTATTCAAGCTCGTCGCTATAATCCAAACTTGCTAGGCGTTTTAGCTCTTTGTATCTGCGCCTCGCGTCTTTTTTATTTGCTTCATACAAAGCCGCTGCGTGCTGTGGATTTAGCTTTTTAAGGCTTGCGTAGCGAGTTTCGTTCATCAAAAACTCATCATAGCTATCCCATTTTGGCTCAGGGCTTGTGATTTTTAGCGGATTTTTACCCTCATCAATGAGCCTTGGGTCATAAATATATGTAGGCCAGTAGCCGCACTTTGTGGCTAGCTCGCCTTGTTTGCCGCTGTGGCTAAGACCGCCTTTTATACCATGAGCGATGCACGGACTATAAGCGATGATGAGACTTACGCCATCATAAGCCTCGGCGGCTAGTAGAGCCTTTATCATAGCGCTTTGATTTGCGTTTGAGTTGATTTGAGCGATAAAAACCTTGCCATTACTCATAGCAATTCGCCCTAGATCTTTTTTAAACCCAGCCTTACCAGAGGCGCTAAATTGCGCAATAGAGCCTGTGTGGCTTGATTTTGAGCTTTGTCCGCCGGTGTTTGAGTAGACTTCGGTATCTAGCACTAGGATATTTAGATTTTCGCCACTTGAGAGAATGTGATCAAGCCCACCATAGCCTATATCATACGCCCAGCCATCGCCACCTATGATCCACTGAGAGTTCTTGGTTAAGAAATTTTTAAGCTCAAAAAGCTGCTCACAGGCTTTATTATCCTTATTTGCTTGCAAAAGCGGCACGAGTTTGTCTTTTATTTGGCTAGCTAGCAGGGCGTCATCTTTATTTTCTATCCAGTCGGTAAATAGCGCACTAAGAGCGTTTGGCACGCTATCTTTGCTCTCAAGCATGATATTTTGTATGCGAGCGCGCATGGTATCATTTGCTATTTTCATACCTAGTCCAAACTCAGCATTATCCTCAAATAGCGAGTTTGCCCACGCTACGCCCTTGCCGTTTTGGCTGGCTTTATACGGCATGCTAGGGGCTGAGCCACCATAGATCGAGCTACAGCCTGTGGCGTTTGCTACTATCAAATTTTCTCCAAAAAGCCTAGTTATCGTTGTGATATAAGGCGTCTCGCCACAGCCCGGACAAGCTCCGTGAAACTCAAATAACGGCTCGGCAAACATTGCGCCTTTTACGTTTTCTTTGCTAATGAGATCATCTTTATATCGCACTTTGTTAAATAAATAATCAGCATTTTCTTGCTCGTATTTTTGCTCCTCAAAAGGCACCATGACAAGAGATTTTTCTTTGCTAGGGCAGTTTTGGGCACACAGCTCACAGCCGGTGCAATCAAGCGGACTTACTTGAATTTTGTATTTTAGCTCTTTTAGCTCTTTGCCCTTAGCATCTAAGTAGTTCTCTTTTACGCCTTGCGGTGCTGCTGCCATCTCGTCTTCGTTTATGAGAAATGGCCTTATTACAGCATGTGGACAGACAAAGGCACACTGGTTACATTGGATACAATTTTCTTTTATCCATTTTGGTACCATGACGCCAACACCACGCTTTTCATACTGCGTAGTGCCGCCAGGGAAGGCTCCGTCCTCATATCCTTTAAACGCTGAGACTGGCAGCTCGTCGCCTTTTGCAGCGTTCATTACTTTTGCGATTTTTTCTACAAACTCGCTGCCTTTGTAGGAATTCAAGTTTGCGCTAGTATCATCTAAGCTCGCCCACGCTGGATCTACTGCTATCTCTACTAGCTCGCTAGCACCCTCATCGATTGCTTTGTAGTTCATCTCTACTATATCATCGCCTTTTTTGTGATAGGCTTTAAAGGCGTATTCTTTCATGTATTTTTGAGCCTCGCTGTATGGTATGATATCAGCTAGCTTAAAAAATGCTGATTGCATTATAGTATTTGTGCGACCTTTTAGCCCTATTTGCCTAGCTAATTTGGTAGCATTTATGATAAAAAACTTTGCTTTGCGCTGGGCTAGGATTTTTTTTACGCTATTTGGGATTTTTTCTATGGTTTTTTTAGCATCCCAAATAGAGTTTAGTAGAAAAACTCCACCTTCTTTTATCCCACCTACTACATCATAGATATCAAGGTAAGCTGGGACGCTACAAGCGATAAAATCAGCGTTTGATACTAGATAGGTTGAGCGAATAGGCTTTTTGCTAAAGCGTAGGTGAGAGCGAGTGTAGCCGCCTGATTTTTTGCTATCATAGGCAAAATACGCTTGTGCGTAAAAATCAGTTTTATCACCGATGATTTTAATAGAGTTTTTGTTTGCCCCCACAGTGCCATCGCTGCCAAGTCCGTAAAATAAGCACTCCACGCAATCATCATTTGCTAGGCTGATTTTCTCGCCAAGCTCTAAGCTAGTAAAGGTTACATCATCGTTTATACCTATTGTAAAGTGGTTTTTGCTCTCATTTTTAGCTAGGTTTTCATATACTGCGATGATTTGGTCTGGGTTTACATCTTTTGAGCTTAGACCATAGCGACCGCCTATTATTTTTGGGGCGTTTTGCTTGTTAGCAAATAGAGCACAAACATCAGTATATAGTGGCTCGCCTACGCTGCCTGGCTCTTTGGTGCGATCAAGCACTGCTATGCGTTTTACGCTTTTTGGCAGGGCCTCAAAGAAGTATTTTTCGCTAAATGGGCGGTATAGATGAACGCAGAGAATTCCTACCTTTTCTCCCTTAGCTCTTAGATGATCTATTACTTCTTTTGCGCACTCGCATACTGAGCCCATAGCTACTATTATATCGCTAGCCTCAGGGTCGCCGTAGTAGACAAAAGGAGCGTAGTTTCGCCCTGTAACCTCGCTGATTTTTTTCATATAATCAGCCACAATATCAGGCAAAGCATTATAATAGCTATTTTGTGCCTCGCGCATTTGAAAATAAATATCATCGTTTTGCGCTGTGCCTTTTGTTTGTGGGTTTTCTGGACTTAGAGCCCTAGCTCTAAAATCAGCCACCGCTTGTCTATCAAGCAGTTCATCAAAGACTTTGTAGTCCATTACTTCTATCTTTTGTATCTCGTGGCTGGTGCGAAAACCATCAAAAAAGTGCATAAAAGGCACTCTGCCTTTAATCGCACTTAAATGCGCCACACCAGCTAAGTCCATGACCTCTTGGACGCTGTGAGAAGCTAGCATAGCAAAGCCTGTGCCACGACATGCATAAATGTCTTGGTGGTCGCCAAAAATGCTAAGAGCGTGCGTAGCAAGGCTGCGAGCCGTAACATGCATCACGCAAGGCAGTAGCTCGCCAGCGATTTTATACATATTTGGAATTTTTAACAAAAGTCCTTGAGACGCTGTGTAAGTCGCAGTAAGAGCCCCAGCTTGAAGGCTGCCGTGTACTGAGCCTGCAGCACCGGCCTCGCTTTGCATCTCTACAACCTTTACTGGCATATTAAAAAGATTTTTCATCCCAGCTGCTGCCCAAGCATCCACATACTCAGCAATCGGCGAACTAGGAGTTATAGGATAAATACCAGCAACCTCGGTAAATGCGTAGCTTGCATAAGCTGCAGCCTCGCAGCCATCCATGGTTTTATAAACTTTTTTCATGCAAAAATGTCCTTTAAGTAAACTGTGAATGTATAATTATAGTGAAAATAAAATAAATTTTTGATTATTACAGAAAAAAATTGAAAAAATAATATAAAATCAAAATTTTTTAAATTTTTTGTATATTTTGTTACATTTTTACACAAAGTTATTTTAGCTTAAAAAAATATTAAAAAATTGACTTAATTTTATAATTTAAGTTTTTATGAATTTAATGAATTTTGGCTACTAAGTTACGAAAAGTAACAAAAATTTAAAAATTTTATACTTTTTGTAACAAAACCACTCTAGAATTCCCTAAGTTTATCCTATACTTCGCTTAGCCAAAAAAGGCAAAGTAACAAAAAGGAGTAGCATGACAAGTGCAGGTAAAAAATTTCGCGAAGCGGTAAAAAACAACAACCCACTTCAAATCCTAGGTGTAATCAACGCTTATAGCGCAATACAAGCGCAAAAATCAGGCGCAAAGGCTCTATATCTAAGTGGAGCTGGCGTAGCAAACGCAAGTATCGGTCTGCCTGACCTTGGTATGACAAACCTTGAAGATGTATGTATTGATGTGCGCCGCATCACAGCAGCTAGTGATTTGCCGCTTTTAGTAGATGCTGATACTGGCTGGGGTGGAGCGTTTAATATCGCTAGAACCATAAAAGAACTAACAAGAGCAGGCGCAGCAGCATGTCATATAGAAGACCAAGTAGCCCAAAAACGCTGCGGACACCGCCCAAATAAAGAACTAGTAAGCAAAGATGAAATGTGTGATCGCATAAAAGCAGCCGTAGATGGTCGCATTGATAGCGAGTTTGTGATCATGGCTAGGACCGATGCTCATGCTAGCGAGGGGCAAGCAGCAGCGCTAGATCGTGCAGCAGCGTATGTAGAGGCCGGAGCTGATATGATATTTGCCGAGGCTATTCACACACTAGAAGAATACAAGCAATTTACAAGTGCTATTAAAGTGCCAGTGCTAGCAAATATCACTGAGTTTGGCAAAACTCCGTATTTTAGCACCACAGAGCTTGCTGGGGTGGGAATTTCTATGGTGCTTTATCCACTCTCAGCGTTTCGTGCGATGAATAAAGCAGCGCTTGAAGTATTTAAAGACATCATCGCACATGGTCATCAAAAAGCTAGCATTGAGAAAATGCAAACTAGAGATGAGTTATATGAGATGCTAGGTTATCATGACTTTGAGAAGAAGTTAGATGAGCTGTTTAAGAAATAATAGGCTGTTTTTAATAGGCTAGCGGAGCTCTTACGCCTATTGCACGAAATAAAGGCTTGGACAGCCCAGTCGCTCTGGCAAAACTTTCGCACCGTTTTTCTGCGCTAAGGCTTGAAAAATCGGCACGAAATTTTGCCAGCTGCTACCGCAGACACGACCCCACGGCTAGTCCTGCGCCTTTATTTCGCACACTAGGCGCAAGTGCTGCGCTTTAATTTTAACAGCCACTACCGCGAAGTTTAAAGGACTGTGCGAATTTTAGAATTCCCTAGGGAATTCTAAAAGCGGGGTTTTAGGGGCGGCAGCCCCTAAGGGTTAAGGGTCGTTAGACCCTAAAAAATAGCGAGCTAGGCTAGATTTATCTAGCCTAAAAGCGAGCTAAAAATATCTTAGAATTCCTAGGAATTTTAGTTTAAATCATTTTACTAAAAAAAGGGAGAAAAAATGAGCGAACAACCAAAAAAAGTTAAAACCGGAGGACTTGCTGGTGTAACAGCTGGCAAATCAGCGATTTGTACTTGTGGCACAGGCCATGGGCTAAACTACCGTGGATATGATATCTACGACCTGGCTAAAAACTGCGAGTTTGAAGAAGTAGCGCATTTGCTTTTAATTGGGCATTTGCCAAACAAAGCTGAGCTAAAAGAGTTTAAAGCCTCTTTAATGTCAGCTCGTCACCTAAGCCCAGTTATGCGCGAGACGCTAAAACTAATCCCAAAAGATGCTCATCCTATGGATATGATGAGAACAGGATGTTCTATGCTAGGCTGCTTGGAGAGCGAAAAACAAGAGCTGCCTAAGCACTTTCCTGACCAGCTAAGGGTAGGAATTCGTCTGCTTGGCATTTTCCCATCAATTTTGCTATTTTGGCATCACTGGCACGAAGATGGCAAAGAGCTAGATACAAGCTCAAATCAAGATAGCATAGCAGGCTATTTTTTAGAAAAACTTCATAACAAAGAGCCTAAAAAGCTATGGGTAGATGCGATGAATGTTAGCCTTATTCTTTATGCTGAGCATGAGTTTAACGCTTCAACCTTTACATCTCGTGTGATAACTGCTACTCTAAGCGATGTTTTCTCAGCTATTAGCGGAGCAATAGGCGCACTTAGAGGGCCACTTCATGGTGGGGCAAACGAGGCTGCTATGGAGCTAATCAGTCAGTATAAAAGCCCAGATGAGGCTGAGGCTGGCTTGCGCCAAAAACTAGCAAATAAAGAGCTTGTAATGGGCTTTGGGCATAGAGTTTATACCACACACGACCCTAGAAATGTAGTGATAAAAGAGTGGAGCAAAAAACTAGCTGAGGATGTAGGCGATACGACTTTATTCCCAGTGAGCGAGAGAATAGAAAAAATCATGTGGGATGAGAAAAAACTATTCCCAAATCTTGATTTTTACAGCGCATCAGCGTATCATTTCATGGGCATAAAGACTGAGTATTTTACTCCGATTTTCATTATGAGTAGAATTACTGGCTGGTTAGCGCATATTTTTGAGCAAAGAGCTGATAATAAGCTAATTCGCCCAAGCAGCGAGTACACAGGGCCAGAAAATCAAGCCTTCGTGCCGATTGAGAAAAGAGCGTAACTGGCTGTTTTTGGCTGGCGGGGTTTGTGGGGTTTTTGCCCTGCGGGGCTGTGGCTGGCTCAGCTTGTGGGCGATTTTTTACGCTCACAGCTTGCGCAGCCCAGCAGCTTACGCAGAAGCTTCTGCTTGTTTTCCTTCGGCTTACGCCTTGAAAAACTGTCGCAGAACTTCTGCAAACGCTACCGCTACGCCGCCCCACGGCTAGCGCTGCGCTGCGAGCATAAAAAATCGCTCCACAATCTTGGAGCCTGATTTTTACTGCCGCTACCGCGAGTTTGAGAATTCTAGAATTCCCCATGGAATTCTAGATTAGGGGGTTTAAGGGGCGTAGCCACTAAAAAATAGTGAGCGTGTGTCGCCTTTTGAGGCGACACCCAAAGCGAGCAGAATTTTAGAATTCCTAGGGAATTCTAGATTAGGTTTTACTCACGAAGTGGGTAAATTTTAGAATAGGCGTAGTGTGATTTATTTTGGCTGGGTGCACAGCGTAGATAGAACAGATAGTTCATCGAGCTGTGCGCCCAGACAAAATGAAACGCAATCCGTCACTAATAACAATTTACTAAAAAAAAGGAGAATAAAATGAGTACTGATATGGGCATCTTAGATGCAAAAAGACCGGAGTTCGACGAACTTCTAACAAAAATCGCAAAATACGCTTGCGAGTATGAGATAAAAAGCGATTTGGCGTATGAGACAGCACGCTATTGTCTAATGGACACTATAGGCTGCGGACTTTTAGCGCTTAACTTTCCAGCTTGCACAAAGCTGCTAGGTCCTGTGGTGGAGGGCGCTGAGTTTCGCCCATTAGGCGCAAAGGTATTTGGCACTAGCTATCAGCTTGAGCCTGTAAGGGCTGCTTTTAATGTGGGTGCTATGGTAAGATGGCTTGATTTTAACGATACTTGGCTAGCAGCTGAGTGGGGACATCCTAGCGACAATCTAGGTGCTATTTGGGCTGTGTGCGACTATCTAAGCCGCAAAAATATCAGCAAAGGCAAAGCCCCACTAAGCGTAAAAGACGCACTAACAGCGATGATAAAAGCGCATGAAATTCAAGGTATAATCGCACTTGAAAACTGCTTTAATAAAGTAGGTATGGATCATGTTCTTTTGGTTCGCATCGCTAGCACCGCGGTAGCTTGCGCGCTTCTTGGCGGCAGCTTTGAAGAGGTTCGCAATGCCGTAAGCCACGCCTTTATAGATGGTGGCGCACTTCGCACTTACCGCCACGCACCAAATACTGGCTCACGCAAAAGCTGGGCAGCAGGCGATGCAAGTAGCCGTGGCGTGGACCTTGCCTTAAAAGCACTTACTGGCGAAATGGGCTATCCAAGTGCGCTATCAGCGAAGTTCTGGGGCTATGAAGATGTGAAAATGAAAGGGCAAAAATTAACCATCCCGCAAGAGTTTGGCAGCTATGTAATGGAAAATGTGCTATTTAAAATCAGCTTCCCAGCAGAATTCCACGCTCAAACAGCAGTTGAAGCAGCCCTTGCTTTGCATGATGAGGTTAAAAACCGCCTTGATGAAGTTGAGAAAATCGTAATCACAACCCAAGAAAGCGGGCATCGCATAATCAATAAAACAGGCGAGCTAGCAAACCCAGCAGACCGCGACCACTGCATCCAGTACATGGTAGCTGTGCCGCTAATCTATGGTGAGTTAAAAGCCGAGCACTACGAAGATAGCGTAGCAAAAGACCCACGCATTGACGCTTTACGCTCAAAAATGGAGGTTGAGGTAGACGACCGCTATACAAAAGAGTATTTAGAAAGCGACAAGCGCTCAATCGCAAATGCTGTTCAAATATTCTACAAAGATGGCACAAGTAGCAAAAAAGTAGAGGTTGAATACCCTATCGGTCACCGCCGCAGAAGAAGTGATGGCATTCCACTACTAATAGAGAAGTTTGAGCGTAATATCGCCCTAAAACTAAGCCCTAAAAAATGCGAGCAAATAAAGAAAATTTGCGCCAGCCAAAAAGAGCTAGAAGCAATGCCGTTTAATGATTTTAGTGATTTGTTCGCTTTGTAATTTTTTGGGTTTTTATCGGCTGGCTCAGTCTGCGGACGCTTTTAGCGAATTTTCGCTTAGGCAGCCCAGCTCGTTCTAGCGAAACTTTTCGGGCGGTTTTCTGCGCTCGCCGCTGAATTTGTGGTTTGTGTTACAGCAGCGGCTCGCTTGAAATTCCACCCGAAAATTTCGCTAGCCGCTACCAGCGGACACGGCTCCACGGCTAGCCTTGCGCGAAAATTCACTAAATTCGCCTCGCAGCCTTGGAGCCTGATTTTTACTGCCGCTACCGCGAGTTTTAGAATTCTAGCATAGGACTACCGCGAAGTTTAAAGGACTGCGCGAGTTTGAGAATTCTAAAATTCCTAGGGAATTTTAGATTAGGGGGTTTAAGGGGGCTTGCCCCCTTGGGGTTTAGGGGCGTAGCCCCTTTTAAAGCGTGTGTCGCCTTTTAAAGCGACACCCAAAGCGAGCAGAATTCTAGAATTCCCTAGGAATTCTAGATTAAGGAATTCTAGTTTTATGGAATTCTAGAGTTAGGGAATTCTAGATTCTCGACAGCGGCAGTAAAAATCAGGCTCCAAGGTTGCGAGGCGAATTTTGCTAAACTGCTTGCAGCGCTAGCCGTGGAGCCGTGTCCGCGGTAGCGGCTGGCGAAATTTCACGGCTGAATTTCAAGCGAGCCGCTAACGAGTAAAAATAAAAACGGCTCGCGCAGGAAACTGCCGTGAAAGTTTCGCCAGAACGAGCTGGGCTGCGCAAAAGCAGTTTAGTAAAATTCGCCCGCAAACTGAGCCTGCCGACCTAGAGAATTCCCTGTAAGAAATAAGGTAAAAAATGGACTTTGAAAGAGAATATCAGCAAAAACTAAGCACCGCCGAACAAGCCGCAAAGGTAATAAAATGCGGTGATTGGGTGGATTATGGCTGGGCTGTTACTACGCCTGAAAAAATAGATACTGCCTTAGCAAAGCGAGTGGGCGAACTCCACGATGTAAAGTTGCGTGGCGGCGTGCTAAATAAAATCCCAGCAGCCATTGAGGCTGATCCCACAGGTGAGCATATCAGCTGGCATAGCTGGCACTGCTCTGGTGTGGAGAGAAAGCTAATCGAAGATGGCAGAGGCTTTTATGTACCTATGCGCTACTCAGAGCTACCACGCTACTACCACAAAGTAGATTGTAAGCCAAATGTAGCCATCATGCAAGTAGCTCCCATGGATAAGCACGGGTATTTTAACCTAGGCCCCTCAGCCTCTCACCTACACACCTGCGCAGAGGTAGCAGATGTCATAATTGTAGAGGTAAATCACAATATCCCTCGCTGCCTTGGTGGCTCTGGGGCTGATTTGCATATCTCAATGGTAGATATGATAGTTGAGGGCGATAATCCTGCGCTTTTTGAGCCACCGCTACCAAAAAGCTCTGAGATAGATCTAAAAGTAGCCCAGTATATCGTAAATGAGATAAAAAGCGGCTCGTGCTTACAGCTTGGGATTGGCGCAATGCCAAGTGCGGTAGGCTCTGCTATAGCACAGAGTGATTTAAAGGATCTAGGCGTTCATACTGAGATTTATGTAGATAGCTTTGTAGAGATTGCCGAGGCTGGCAAAATCACAGGAAAATATAAAAATCTAAATAAATTCCGCCAAACCTACGCCTTTGCTATGGGCAGCAAAAAGCTCTATGACTTTTTGGACAATAACCCAGGCTGCCTAAGTGCTAGCGTAGACTACACAAATGATATAGCAAATATCGCTGCGCAAGATAATTTTGTCTCAATTAACTCGGCTGTAGATATCGATCTCTTTGGGCAAGTAAATAGCGAAAGCTCAGGCAAACGCCATATCTCAGGGGCTGGGGGACAGCTAGACTTTGTCATGGGTGCATATCTCTCAAAAGGCGGCAAGAGCTTTATTTGCTGTAGTTCTACTGTAAAGGACAAAAATGGCGAGGTTCGCTCACGCTTTTTGCCAACCTTAAAAGAAGGCTCAATAGTAACAGCCACTAGAGCAAACATCCACTACCTAGTAACAGAGTATGGGATAGTAAATCTAAAAGGCCTTAGCACTTGGGCAAAATGCGAGAAAATCATCTCAGTAGCGCATCCTGATTTTAGAGATGAGCTAATACGAGGTGCTGAGGAGCTAAAAATCTGGCGCAGAAGTAATAAACTAAAATAAGCCAAAATTACCTAGGAATTCTAGAATTCCTAGAGTATCTTGCTAAAAATCTAGAATTCCTAAGCAAATTTTAAACATCAAATCTAGAATTCCTAAGCAAATTACCTAGGAATTCTAGATTTATTTAAAAATTCAGTTATAATTATGCTTATGTTTAGAGTTTTATTATTTTTTATTTTTGCTAGTAGTTCTTTTGGGCTTAGTATCACGCTAAATAACGGCAAAACCGGTGGAAATGACTATTATATTTTGCATATTGAAAATGAAAGAGAGTTTTCTTGCCAAGTAAAAGTCGGCAATAACTACTATCCGCCAGATGCCAGACACGATGGAGCTGAACAAGCAGTAGGCAGAGAATACCACTGCTACATCGAAGGCGCACTAAAAGAAAAGGTAGCCGACCAGCACTTGCCTTTTATGGATATGTACATCCGTGCTAGCATGAATGGTTTTTTGGTTCAAGTCATACCAAAAATTCCATCTCGCCTTGTAAATATAGAAGGGCATTTGTTTAGAAGCAATGATACAAAGCAAGCAGGGCTTTTAAAAAGCACGCACTACACCATAGTAATGGATAAACAAACTAGCATCGCTCTAGCGCATGCTAAGCCTGAGCTTGATTTTCCTATTGTCTATCCAGATCTAGTCTTGCCAAGTATCGGTGCGCTGGATTTTAACAAAGACCCTTTGGCGCTAAAGCGTGAGGGCGATATAACTGAGTATATCACAATAAAAAATCTCTATGATGCAAAGCGCTACGATGATGTAATAGAAGTAAGCACTGAGGCTGCAAAACGCTATCCAAATAGCGTGTTTATGAATGAGTTTAGGCTATATCTTGCTCGCTCGCTATACAAGGCTGATGAGGAGCAAAAGAAAAACACTGAACTAGGCGTACCGCAGATTGATTATAACACTCGCCTTTTAGCAGAGGCTAAGTCATGGGTAAGAAGCTATGCAAGCGACAAGGCTTATCCTGAAATGCTCTTTATGCTAATGCAAGCGTATATAAATAATGACAATAAAAACGAGGCTGATTACACCCTAAGCCTACTTATGACCGAACACGAAAAAAGCCCTTGGATGAAAAAAGCCTTGCTAAGCTATGCTGATAGTATGTTTGCTAGCGATAGAATTATTGATTCTATCAGGCTTTATGAGGATGTTTATTATATGACTGATGAGATTGATATCGCTAGTCTTGCTGGCACTAGGCTAGCAATAGCGCATCTTAGACAAAATCAAAACGAAAGAGCAAAAAACTACTTGCAAAAAATCCTAAGCGCAAATGTTAATTACCTAGCAAATAATAAAGACATCGCACTAAATCTAGCAAATGCTTTTAAGGCTAGTGAGCTAAATGCCCAGGCAAATAAAATCTATAAAATCATCTTTGAGAATACCTCTAAAAAAGACCCAGAGTATGAAATAGCCTTGCGCCAGCTAGCTCTAAGTCCAGATGGTGCCCAAAATAGCGATGATACCTATAGCTATCTTATGCTCTATCAAGTAGATTTCCCAAATAGCGATTATATCTCGCTAATTAACACCGCACTTGATAGAATGTTTTTTAATGTAGATTTAAACCAAACTAGCCAAGCACTTCATGCTAGCTATGCTGATCTTATGAGTAGATACGAGGGCAGCGATATCTACACAAGAGCCCTAAAAGAAGATGTCAAGCTATACTTCAAAGAAGGTGGCTACAAGCAGATTTTAGCCCTAAAAGATAGCATCCGTGATACAAACGACACAGAGACAAAAGCAGTGCTTACAAATGCTGCAATAGAGCTAGCGAACAGCTCAAATCAGCAAAAAAACTGCGCTATGCTAATGTTGCTAATCGACGAGTATGGCGTAGAGCCAAACATAAAAGACCGCTATAAGCTCTATGATTGCTACATGCGCCAAGCTAGGTTTGATGAGGCGCTTGCTACTACTAGCGTAGGCGTAGAAAGTGGCGATCTAAATGTGCGAACAGACTGGCTAAGCAACGCAGCAGCTGCTCTATACTCACTAGGACGCTTTGAAGAGGCGCTAAAAGCAGCTGATGATGCTATATACGAGGCTGCTAGAGTGGCGTATGCTGATCCTAGCAGGGCGATATACTACCGCTTTTACTCTTTGCTTCGCCTAAATCGCTGGCAAGAAGCCCTAGGTGCTACGCAGGGACTAGAAAATATCCGTGGAGCGCATCTAATGCTAATCGAGCTATACGACGCAGCTGCTAAATACGCTGCGGCAAATGGCCTTGATAGCATTGCTCTAAGCTATGCTAAAAAAACCATTGATATGCAAGCTCGCCTTAAAATCAGCACTTATAGCCCTGAGATTGACTTTATCTACATAGACACGCTAAAACGCATAGGCGATGATGAGGCAGCTAGAATAGGCGCATTAAAGCTTTTGCCAAGTGCACTAAGTGCTGATGCAAGGGCAAGGGCGCTATACGCTGCAGCTGAAATAGAGATAAAAAAAGGCCTTATAACAAGCGCAAAAGAACACATCCAAGAGTGTATTTCCATGCCTGTAAATACGCCGTGGAAAGCACTGTGTAAAGAGCAAAACGAGCTTTTAAAAGACTAGGGAATTCTAGAATTTGCTAGGGTTTAAAAGATGAATAAAAGCTTTTCATAGAATTTCCAAAAATAAAAAGGAGATAAAATTTTGGAATTCTATGTGCTTTTAAAAAGGGGAGAAAATTAAAAGTGGTACGCCCTAGAGAATTCGAATCTCTGACCTCTTGAACCGCAATCAAGTGCTCTATCCAGCTGAGCTAAGAGCGCACGAAATAAAAACTGGCATTATAGCCAAGTAAGCTTAAAGTATCATTAAAATAAGAGCAAAATATCTATTTAAGTAAAAATTCAAAAAAATATCATTAAAATATTCAAAAATCAAGGAATTTTAATGGATATTAGAATTTGTAAAGAGTGTGGTTTTATCCTAGGCACTCGCCCAAACTCAAAGGACAAAGACGGAGTATGTCTAGCCTGCCACAACAAAGATAGAAAAAATCAAATCAACTGGCAAGAGAGACAAAACTGGCTCACACAGTATCTAAAAGAGCGTAAAAATCCTAGTTCTAACTACGATGTTGTAGTAGGAGTATCTGGTGGCAAAGACTCTTGTGCTATTGTAAAAAGGCTTATTGAAAATCATGGCGTAGAGCCATCTCGCCTACTGCTAGTTCATGTGATGGACGAGTTTACGCCATCAAAGGCTGGGCTATATAACCTTGATAATCTAGTAAAAACCTTTGATATTGACTTAATAAACTTTCGCCTAGCCCCAAAGACTTTTGTAAAAGAGACTAGAAAAAGCTTTTTTGAAGAGCTTCATCCGCTAAAATGGATAGAAGCCCAGCTCTACGCAAAGCCGCTTGAGGTGGCAAAGGCTTATCAAATTCCTACTGTTTTTATGGGCGAGAACTTTGATTTTGAGTATGGGGTTAGTGAAGAATGCGGTATCTTTCATAGCTCAAGCAGTGATGAGGTAAATGTGATTTTCTTAGGTTCTATTTGGCCTTATTCAAACACAGATTCTCTAAATCAAGCTAGGCAAATCGGCTTTAAAACCCTAAGCGACTTTGATGACTGGCAAAGGCAAGGCAGTGCTGATGACTACACGCAGATTGATAGCATAGGCTACATGATGCAGCACTGGACGAAGTTTATAAAATTTGGCTTTCAGCGCGTAAGCGACCTTGCGTGTAGATTCGTAAGAGAGGGTGTGATGAGCAAAGAACAAGCCTTGCGCCTAATAAAAGATAAAGACTGGGTTTGTGACCCAGCTGCCAAAAAAGACTTTTGCCGCACCATAGGTATAAGCGAAGATGAGTTTAATGCTACTGTGGATAAGTTTGCTAATAAAGACTTATTAGTAAAAGACGAAAATGGTAACTGGCGAAGAAGAGATTTGATTTAGGCTAGGAATTTAGAACTCCCGCATTTACTAGCCCTTAGCACTCGTTTTTTTTATCAAAAGTGCCTGCTAGATTTAGGATTGTGATTTTAAAAGCCTTTGCGACATTTTAGCCAAGCTTTTATTTTGTGAAATTATAAAGAATATTATTAGGAATTCTAGAATTTATTAGTGAATTCTAGAATTTAGTGTAGGAATTCTAGAATTTTTTTGCTCGCTTCCCAGTTGGATAAGCCCAGCTTGCTAGTTTCGTGTGTGGCACGAGAAAGTGGGCAAAAAAAGGGCAAAAAAAAGGGCGGGGTGTAATGGGTGATAACCGCACCTATAAATGCTGTGTGTGGTGGATGCTAGTGATGGTATGAGGGCTGCATATGAGCAGTGTGTAAGTCGCCGCAGGATAAATGAAGTCGCTGGTATAAGTAGTTATATCAAGCAAGCCACCTGCTACTATAGAGTGGGGGAGAATTTATTCTAAGCAATTCTAGAATTCCCTAGAATTTTTTGTAGGGAATTCTAGAATTTATCTAGGGAATTCTAGAATTTTTTAGCGAATTCTAGAATTTAGCCTAGGAATTCTAAATTTTAGTGTAGGAATTCTAGAATTCTTTTTTAGCTCGCTTTGGGGCTAGATAATCCCAGCTTGCTAGTTTCGTGCGTGACATGAGAAAGGGGGTAAGAAATGGAGCAAGGCCCCTTAACCCCCCCCCACTTTTTTTAGTGAATTCTAGAATTCCCTAGAATTTTTTTAGGGAATTCTAGAATTTTAGCCTAGGAATTCTAGATTTTTTCTAAGAATTCTAGAATTCCTTAGAATTTTTATGAGTATTTTAGCCCTTTTCTAGTTTGGCTTTGATTAGTTCTTTGATTGCGCTTGTGTTTATTTCATCTAGGCAGCGGCTTTTTTTACTGCCATTACAGCCATCGCAAGAGCAAGGCACGCACTCCCAGCTAGCTTGAACCACGCTATGCGCTCCCATGTGCTGGATGCCGTTTTTTGCCTTGTAGCCACTATTTGCGCAGGTATTGTCCCAAGGCCCCCAGTTCATAGCAGAACTTGGGCCAAAAAGTGCTACCACAGGCGTATTTACAGCTGCTGCCATATGCATAACAGCAGTATCCACGCCCACAAAAAGTCTAGCTTTTGAGCTTAAAAAAGCTACTTGCTTTAAGCTAAGTTCGCCCAAAAACGCATTTGGCTTGCTTTTTGCTAGGCGCAAGATATTTTCACATCTTGCTATCTCTTTTGCGTCATTTGCGCAGGTCATTACGCATTTAACCCCAAGCTCAAGCTCACAAAAATCAAGCAAATCAGCGATTATTTCATCCTTTGGGCATTTAAAAAGCCACCTACTCATAGGATGAAAATGTATAAAACTAGCTGGCAATTTATCAGCAAAAAACTCGCCATAATCATCAAAAGCTATGCTAATAGTTTTTGTGTGAGGTGTAAGAGATAGCGCGCTAAGCAAGGCTAGGTCGTGCTCTATCGTATGCGAGCCAAAAATATCGCAGTTTTGAGCCACTTTGTGTGTAAGTAGTCTTGAGGCAAAAGAGCCGCCATCAAAGCCTATGCGAGTTTTTGCCCCACTTAAAAAGGCTAGATATGCGCCTCTATCGCCCTCGGTGGCATTTATAGCGATATCAAAATGCTCGCTTTTAAGTTTGGCTAAAAAAGCAAGCTCGGTTTTAATGCGCTTTAAAAAACCTGAGTTTTTTGCGCTAGCTCTGCGATAAATGTGAATTTTATCAATGTTTGCATTGCCTTCTAGCATAGCCTCGCAGCCCTCATTACAAGCAAAGTGAATTTGCGCCTGCGGATATGCTAGGCGCAAGTTAGCAGCTAGTGGCGTGGCTAATAAAGTATCGCCGATATTGCGGAATTTCATTATTAAAATTTTCATTTTTTTCCTTCGTCTTGCGGACATCTGCGCTAAAAATACTCACAAATTTAATCTTTTTTATACTTCCAAAATGTGTATTTAGCATATCCTAGGGCTATTTCAAAGCCTCTTTTTCCTTCTAAAAAACCACCTTTTAAAAAATAAAGCTTAAAAAAGCTCCAAAGCGGGTTTAGTAGCGATTTTAGCGTATTTGGGCGGTGGTTTAGAGAGGCGTAGCGTTTTTGCTTGTTATAAAACTGCTCTAAGTTTTCATAAGCATAATGTATAAAATGCTCTTTAAATACACCTATATTGCTATCACACAGCACTTTTTCGTGTACAACTCTGCCATCAAAGCGAGCAAATCTTCTATCAAAAAACCTAGTAGAATAATCAGGATATAGCCCCATACGCCTAATCTCTTTACCAAAAAAATAATTTAGCCTAGGCACTTTATAGGCTTTAAAAAGTGGATTTTCTAGCGTTTTTAAAATCTCGGCTTTTAAAGGCTCAGTGATGATTTCATCGCTATCAAGGACAAAGATCCACTCGTTTTTTGCCAGATCTACACCAAGCTGCTTCATCGCCCCAAAGCCTAGCCACGCCTGCCTTATAAAACGCACATTGGCAAAAGATATAGCAATTTGCTCGGTATTATCACTACTGCCGCTATCTAGCACGATAATCTCATCAGCAAAAGATGCCGAGCTAAGCACGGCAGCTAAATACTTCTCGCTATTTTTTGTAAGCACTACTACACTAAGCATAGCTATTCTCATAAAAGCACTTGAACTTTTTATGCATCCAAAAATACTCATCTGGCTTTTTGCTTATCTGCGCTGCTGTGGCATCGCTTTGAGCCTGCGTGGCAAGCCTTAGAGCTTCTTCTTTGCTGTGATTTTGGCTTAAAACCTGCATGTCAATGGGCTCATAAAATACGATTTTAAAGCTATCATCTTTACTCTCATCACGCTCTATAAAAGCAGGCACTATAATAGCGCCGCTTTTGCTAGCAAATACGCTAGCTGCGTGTGTGTGCATGATTTTATAAGAAAAAAACTCGCATTCTAGCCCTTCATTTTTGGCTGTATTTTGATCAACTAGAATTCCTAGCAAACGACGATTATTTAGAGCTTTTAGCGCCTGTTTTACAGCTGATTTTTTCTCAATTAGTTCTATATCAAATCTAGTGCGATTTGCACTTAAAATCTCGTTCATTTTAGCGCTATCAAGAGCCCGCCCTATGATGCTAACAGCCCCATAGCGAGCCGCCATCGCAAGGCTAAAAAGCTCCCAGTTGCCATAATGCGCTGTTTGGACGATGATAGGGCGATTTTGGCTTAAAACTGAGTTAAAAAGCTCTTCGTTTTCAAAGGATATTTTGCTTAAAATCTGCTCTTTTGTAGTATTTTGATTTAACAAAAACTCCGCACCAAAAAGCGCAAAATTATAATAATTTTTCTTTATAAGCCTTTCTATTTCATCATCTTTTAAGGTAGCAAAGCACATTTTTAAATTTACTCGCATTATATTTGTGTGCTTTTTATCAAGGTGATAAAAAGCGCTAGCTAGGCTTTTTAAAAAGCCTTTTAGCACGTATTTTGGAGAGAATTTTACCAAAAAGCGCAAAGCATGATAAAGCCCTAAATAAAAATAATCAAGCATCACAAAGCCCCTTTGCCTTAGCTATAATTTGCGCTGGGTCAATGTCGTTTATACAAAAATCGCTTTTATCTATGTGAAAAGCGTCTATTTTGTGCTTTGGTGTGGCTTGGATAATAAGATTTTTTGGCGTAGCAAAGGCGTTTCTAGCCCCGCTTCTATTGCCAAAAAGCGTGATTGTAGCGTAGTTTTGCGCCCAAGCTAAGTGAGTTATGCCGCTATCATTGCCGATAATCAAATCGCAAGTATCCATAAACTCCAAAATCTGCGCCAAATCAAGCGGTGCTAAAAGCGTAGCACCGCTGCTAGCTAGCTTTGTGGCTTTTTCTCTCTCAATCTCGCTGCCAGCTACTAAAAAACACTGCGCGAATTCCTTTGCGCCTTTTATAACGCTAGCAAAATGAGCGTAGCATTTGCTACTTTCGCTAGCAAAAGGAGCGATGAGAATTTTCTTGCTAGAAATTCTAGAATTCTTATTGGGAATTCTAGAATTTTTTAAAAAACACGGCTCTTTTGTTAAAATTTCTTTCTCATCAAAGCTAAAATTAAGGGCAAAAGCGCAAAGTTCTAAATTGCGTAAAATTATGTTTTTGTTGTAGTTACAGCTGTATTTATGAGTGTAGAAAATGCTAGCAAGCCCCTCTTTTGTGCTAAATCTATCAAAGCCAAAGATATTTTTGCCAAGGCTTCTAGAAACAAGTGCTGATTTTAAAAGCCCTTGTAAGTCAATAATAATGTCAAATTGCCCTTGTTTTTGGCGCAAAATGCCAAAGCTTTTTAGAAATTTTTTATCTTTTAAAGGCAGGGCTACAACCTCATCGACGCCAGCTAAAAGCCTAGCAATCTGCTCAAATCTAGCATCGCAAAACCACGATATATGCGCATTTGCTATGTGCTTGCGGATAAACTGAATGGCCACGCTAGCGTGGACGATGTCGCCAAGGGCTGAGAGCTTAATTATTGCGATTTTCAGCGTTTTTCTCCAAAAATTTTGCTATCATTATAGCCAAAATTACGCCCAAAAGGTAAAAATATGAGCGAATATATCTGCGTATTTGACTGCGAAACCCTGCCTGATGTAAAGGCTCTTGTGCGAACTCTGCCAGAGGATTTAGTAAAAAGCGCTACTGATAAAAATGGAAAAATTGATGAAAAAGCCCTAAGCCTGCTAGCTTGCGAAGAACAGCGCAAAAACTCAGGCCAGGCCTTTTTGCCGGTGCTATTTCACAAAGTAGTATGTATCTCGGCTGTGCTGGCTGATAAAAACGGCAAATTTATCAAAGTAAATACAATTGAGGGCAAGGACGAACACGAAATAATCGCAAATTTCTTAAACTTCATTGAAAATCACGCCCCAAAGCTAGTTAGCTACAATGGTCGTGGCTTTGATCTGCCTATGCTGATGATAAGGGCGATGAAATACAATCTAAGAGCCCCTCGCTACTACAACACAAACGATAAATGGTGTAACTACCGCACTCGCTACGATGCTACTTGGGCTATGGATTTGCTTGACTTCATTAGTGATTTTCGCGCTGTCTCTGGGCTAAGGCTAGATACACTCTGTGCTATGCTAGGAATGCCTGGTAAATACGATGTACACGGCGATCAGGTCCTAGAGCTATTTTATGCTAATAAACTTGATAAAATCAAAGAATACTGCGAGAGTGATACTCTAAATACTTATTGGCTGTTTTTAAAATACGAACTACTTCGTGGCAAAATGGGTTATGAGCAGTATTTTTCTAGCTTAGAGGCAATGAGCGAGTTTATCGCTAGCAATAAAGCTGCGATGAGCTACACTAAGCCTTTTTGCGAGTGTATAGAAAAAGAGATAAAAGACTTTAGCTACCTAAAAAACGAGCTTAAAACTGAAAAATAGAGAATTCTAGAATTCCTAAAATCAAGGATAAAAAATGACTAATATAAAAATCGCAATCATAGGTCTAGGCTATGTTGGTATGCCACTAGCAGCTGCTTTTAGTAGTAAGTTTAAGGTCTTTGGCTTTGATCTAAACAGCACTAGAATAAATGAGCTAAAAAGCGGCTTTGATCGCACCTTAGAGCTTGATGAGAGTGCGATGAAAAAAGTGCTTGAAAGTGGCATGAGTTTTAGCAGCGAACTTGATAGTATAAAAGAGGCGAATTTTTTTATAGTGACTGTGCCTACGCCTATTGATGAGCACAAAAACCCTGATCTAAGCCCGCTAAAAGGCGCTAGCACAAGCGTGGCAAAAGTGCTAAAAAAAGGCGATATAGTAGTATTTGAAAGCACAGTTTATCCAGGAGCTAGCCAGGAGTTTTGCGTGCCGATTTTAGAGAGCGTCTCAGGGCTAAGGCTTGGAGTGGATTTTGAGATAGGCTATAGCCCTGAGCGTATAAATCCAGGGGATAAAGAACACACAGTAACAAAAATTACAAAAATAGTCTCAGGCAGCTCGCCAAAAGCGCTAAAAACTATAAAAGAAGTTTATTCTAGCGTGATAGAAGCAGGTATTTTTGAAGCTAGTAGCATAAGGGTAGCTGAGGCTGCTAAGGTTATAGAAAATACACAAAGAGATATAAACATAGCCTTTGTAAATGAGCTAAAAATGATCTTTGATCGCATGGGGATTGATACTATGGAGGTGCTAAAAGCAGCTAGGACAAAGTGGAATTTCTTGCCTTTTGAGCCTGGGCTTGTTGGAGGGCATTGTATAGGTGTAGATCCCTACTATCTAACTCACAAAGCAGAGGCTGTTGGCCACAATCCTGAAATCATCCTAGCAGGCAGACGCATAAATGATAATATGGGAGCCTACCACGCCAGCCAAATCGTAAAAAAGATGATAAAAAATGGGCTTAGAATAAAAGATGCAAAGGTGCTGATCTTAGGTATTACCTTTAAGCAAAATTGCCCTGATATCCGTAACTCAAAGGTGCTAGATGTGGTTAATGAGCTTAGTGAGTTTGGCTGCGCTGTATCTGTGTGTGACCCATGGGCTAGAGCTGATGAAGTAAAGAGCTTTTATAATCTAGAACTATCTACACCAAAAGATGCTAGTGGCTATGAGTGCGTGGTACTAGCAGTAAATCACGAGCAGTTTAGAAGCTTTGATTTTGGCTCAGTTCTAAGATATGATATAAGGAGCTTTTGATGAGAGTTTTGGTTACTGGAGCGGCTGGATTTATCGGCTTTCACCTAGCACTTGCGCTTGCTAAAGAGGGATATTTTGTGCTGGGGCTTGATAGCATAAATGACTATTATGACGCAAACTTAAAGCTTGCTAGGCTAAAAGAACTTGGCATTGATGATGCTAAGGCGCAGCTTTGGAGGCAAAGGGTAAAAAGCAAAAGCTATGAAAACCTTGAGTTTATTCGCTTGGATTTGTGTGATGAGGATGGGATAAGATCTCTTTTTAGCGAGTTTAGTCCAAAAATCGTAGTAAATCTAGCTGCCCAAGCTGGAGTAAGATACAGCCTAGAACACCCTCAAAGCTATATAAAAAGCAATATAGAGGGCTTTTGTAATATCCTAGAGGGCTGCCGTCACCACGGAGTAGAAAATCTAGTTTATGCAAGCTCAAGCTCTGTTTATGGGCTAAATAAAAACCTACCTTTTAGCGAAGCTAAAAGCACCGAACATCCTATTAGTCTATACGCAGCTAGCAAAAAGGCAAATGAAATGATGGCGCATAGCTACTCACATTTGTTTAATCTACCTGCTACTGGGCTAAGGTTTTTTACTGTTTATGGGCCTTGGGGTAGACCTGATATGGCGTTATTTAAGTTTGCTAAGGCTGCTTTTGAAAACACTAGCATAGATGTTTATAATCACGGCGATATGCAAAGAGATTTTACTTATATTGATGATATTATAGCTGGCATTATGCTTTGTATCAAAAATCCTGCTAAGCCAAGTAGAGAGTTTGACCCCACAAACCCGCAAAGCGATATAAGCTCCGCCCCATACCGCATCTATAATATCGGCAGAAGCAAGCCAGCAAAACTGCTTGAATACATAGCTGCTATAGAGCGTGAACTAGGCAAAGAAATCAAAAAAAACATGCTACCTATGCAAGCAGGTGATGTAGCTGCCACGCACGCTGATACTAGCGCACTAGAACTACTTGGCTACAAGCCAAAAGTCAGCATTGATGAGGGCGTGGCAAAGTTTATTGCGTGGTATAAAAGCTATTTTAAGATTAAGGCGTGATGATAAGGCAGCTGTTTTTAGGGAATTCTAAATTTCTATTGCTTTTTGGGGGTTAGGGGGTATTTTTAAGCCTAGAATTCCTTTAGGAATTCTAGAATTTAGCCTAGGAATTCTAGAATTCCAGTTGTTTTTTTAGAGAGAATTCTAGATTTTAGTCCTAGGAATTCTAGAATTCCAGCTGTTTTTTAGAGAGAATTCTAGAATTTAGCTTAGGAATTCTAGATTTTAGCCTTAGGAATTCCCTTAGAAAATTCTAGAATTCCAGCTGTTTTTTTAGAGAGAATTCTAGATTTTAGCCCCAGAATTCCCTTAGAGAATTCTAGAATTCCAGTTGTTTTTTAGAGAAAATTCTAGAATTTAGTCCTAGAATTCTCTTAGGAATTCTAGAATTCCAGCTGTTTTTTAAAGGGAATTCTAGAATTTAGCTTAGGAATTCTAGAATTTCTAAGCTAAACTCAAAGTCCCTCAAAAATTTTCAAGCAAGATTTTCTTTTGTTGCAAATTTCTGCGTATTCATTTTGTGCTACGCTATCATAGACTATGCCTGCGCCTGCGCCGATATAGACATCGTTTGAGCCATTTTTACTAGGCACAAACAGACCTGAGCGGATGAGAATTGCCATTTGCATATCGCCGCTAAAATGCCAAAATCCTATACCGCCACCATAAATGCCCCTAGCGTGAGTTTCAAGCTCGTTGATTATTTGCAAGGCCCTTATCTTTGGGCTGCCTGAGAGCGTGCCAGCTGGGAAAATCACGCGCAGGGCATCAAAGCTGCTGCGTTTCTCATCAAGCGTGCCATAAACCTCGCTAACTATGTGCATAACGCTCTCAAAACGCTCAATATGCATGAGATTTTTGACTCTTACCGAACTAGCTTTGGCAAACTTACCCACATCATTTCTTGCTAAATCTACTAGCATTTTGTGCTCGGCGATTTCTTTTTCATCGCTTAAAAGCTCTTTTGCAAGTCTTTCATCGTGATTTGCATCCACTCCCCTTGGGCGTGTCCCAGCAATTGGCGCTACAAAGATTTCACCCCTTTTAATTTGCATTACAAGCTCAGGGCTAGAGCCAGCTACTACGCCAAAAGGCGTTGGGAAATAAAACATATAATTGCTAGGATTTGCCTTTTTTAGCCTTTCATAAAAGCTAAGTGGCGCAAGATTTGAGCGCAAATGCAGTGTTTTGCTTAGCACGATTTGAAAGGCATCACCTGAGCAAATATACTCTTTTGCCCTCCTGGTGGCTTTTTCAAAATCTGCTTTTTCAGCCTCTAAATCGCTTAAAATTTCATAAGAAAATCTAGAATTCCCAGCCTTATTTTCTGCTTCATTTTCGCGCCACTCATCGCTTAAAAACTCAAAGTACTTATGCTCGCCAAAGTATGAATATAGCTTGCTTTGCTTTTCGTAATATAAATAGCTTTTTGCGTTTGCGTAGCAAAATGTTGGAAACTCATAAAGCCCAGCTTTTTTCTTGCCGATTTTCTCAAAGCTATAAACGCTCTCAAAGCTAAGCACACCAAAAAGCCCAGCAAACCAGCTCTGCGCTGTCTTTGCGCCATTTTCTATCTCACGCTTTAAAAGAGCAAAATCATCGCCACTGATATACGCACAATCAATGCCTATGATGATTTGCTCGCTATCTTCTGCTAGGTATGAGTTTGGATATTTTTCTAGAATTTGCTTAAAGTAAAATAAAGGCTCTTTTAGTAGCATTTTTTCTCCGTTTTTTGGCGCAATTTTAACATACTTTTGCTAGAATTCATAAGCTTTATATACAATTTGGTGGAAAAATAAATGATAAAATCGTTTTTTGCGGATAAAAAATGGGCTTTGTGGGCGTATGGCGGACTGCTTACGCTTATTATTTCGCTTGTTTTTCAAACTCAGCTAAATGTGATGATAAATGAGTGGTATAAAAGCTTTTATGATTTAGCGCAAAATGCCGCTGATTACAGCAGCTATGAAGATCTCTTAGCTTGTGAAGAAACAGCCCAAAAAAACGAGCAAAACGCCACGCTAGCTTGCGCCCAGCTTAAAAGCGCAGCGCAAAGTGATAAGGTCTTGCAGTTTTGGGAGCAGATTTTTCGCTTTTTAGCTATTGCTATGCCTTATGTGATTATTTACACGCTTACAACTTTTTTTGCCTCTCACTGGTGCTTTCGCTGGAGGGAGGCTATGACTTTTAGCTATCTTAGCGCGTGGAGAGCGTGCAAAAGCGATATAGAGGGTTCTAGCCAGCGTATGCAAGAAGACATTTACCGCTTTGCTAAGATTACTGAGAGCTTGGGACTTGCGGTTTTAAGGGCGATTATGACCTTGGTGGCTTTTATACCGGTGCTTTGGACGCTTAGTTCTGGGGTGGATTTGCCCTTTATCCGTGATGTGAGTGGTAGTTTAGTGTGGATTGCTCTTGCGGTTAGCCTTGGAGGGCTTGTTATTTCGTGGTTTGTAGGAATTAAACTGCCAAAACTAGAATATAACATCCAAAAAAGCGAAGCCGCTTTTCGCAAAGAGCTTGTATTTGCTGAGGATGACAAGCTGCATTTTGCCTCTCCTGCTGCTGTTTTATCGCTATTTACTGGCGTGAAGCTTAGCTTTTACCGCCTTTTTTTACATTATGGGTATTTTAACATTTGGCTTATTTCGTTTTCGCAGTTTATGGTGATTGTGCCTTATATGATTATGGGCGTGGGGCTTTTTAGCGGTGTGATTACGCTTGGCATTTTGGTTCAAGTTAGCAATGCCTTTGCGCAAGTTAGAGAGAGTTTTAGCGTGTTTATTGATAACTGGACTACCATAACTGAGCTTCGCAGCATTCATAAGCGGCTAAGCGAGTTTGAGGAAAATATCGGCTATAAGGGGTAAAAATGATAGAGATTTTTAATGGGGCTTTAAACGAGCGTGAGATTTTTGCGCGTTGGGACGAGATAGCAGCAGCGCAAAACTGCGGAGCTCTTGCGCTTTTTGTAGGACTTGTGCGAAGTGGCGAAGAGGGCGAGGCACTTAGCTTTGATATTTATGAGCCCTTGCTAAAAGGCTGGTTTAAAACTTGGGAAAATAAGGCGCAAAGCCACGGCGCAACCTTGCTAATGGCTCACTCAAAAGGCGATGTGCCTGCTGGCAAATCAAGCTTTATAGCAGGTGCCATAAGCCCTCACCGCAGAGCTGCTTTGGAGCTCTTGGATGAGTTTGTAGAGGATTTTAAAGCCTCTGCGCCTATATGGAAATATGATGTAAAAGCAGGAGAAAGGCTCTATGCTCGCTCTCGCTCAAAGGCTATTGCTGGGGCTGGAATTTTAGGCTAAATCTAGAATTCCTAAAAACTAAAAGTTTTAACCAGGTGGTAATAATGTCTTTATTTCATATAAAATGTGAATGCGGAAATAAAATAAGTAAATTTGGCTGGAGATTAGAAAAAAGAAAAGATGGTAAATTAGAATATACAAATATTTGTAAAAAATGTGGAAATAAATATATTAAAAGTAATAACATATTTTTAAAATGGTTTGGCGAAGGAATTCTTAGTTTTAATTTAGCTGTTGTTGTTACTTTTTTTTCATCTATTTATATTAATGGTATTTTGAATATTTTTATTGTCTTTTTTATTTTTTTAATTTTATTTATTTTCTTAGAAATATTGATTGCAAATATAGGTTACAAAAAATATCTTGAAAAGGAGTAAAAACGGATATTGTAAAACATAACAAACTGATGCACCAAAAGAGCCAAAACTTATAATATATAATGATGACGAGGCTGCTGGATTTAGGGGGACAGTGTTTAAAGACCCAGTAAGTGGCGAATACACCATAGCTTTTCGTGGTACTGAGATAGGTAATGGAAAAATAAGTGCTTAAATTCTAGAATTTAAGGAATTTTAGAATTTAGGCATTTATGTATTTGGTGGGGGTTAAATTCTAGAATTTTAGAATTCTAAAATTTAAATAAATAAAAACTAATAAAATTTGTTTTTTAAAAAGGAATTATTGTGTTTGTTTTATTTTTTTTAATTATAACAATCCCGCTTATTTTACTTATAATATTTTATAAAACAAAATTTGCTTATATTTTTTGGATTATCTTATTTTTAGCTGCATTATATGTGCCAATTATGCTGTTTTTAATGCCATTTGGTCATTAAATTGTATTTGACAAATTTCAATTCAAGGAGAAAAAATGAATGATTTAACAATTTTAGGTGCTTTGCAAGACATAGCAAAAGATATTACAGAGCCTTAACCTAGGTTAATTATATATAACGATATAGTTGGTGTGCCACATACTTTTATCGGTTTGCTGGATGAAGGTGGAAATGAAATACTAAGAGGTTTTGATTTTAGTGTGGATACAATACAAAGAAATATACTTGATGATACAGATGGAATTCTAGAATTCTTAAATGATATAAACGCAAAAGCCCCCTAGGAATTCTAAATTTATTTGTGATGAGATCATTGGGTCAAGTCGGGGGATGACACAAGGCTAAGGAATTCTAGAATTTGCTTAGGAATTCTAGAATTTTCTAGGAATTTTAGATTTAAGAATTCTAGAATTTATTCTAGTAATTCTAGATTTAGGAATTCTAGAATTCCCTAGCAAATTTCAAAGTGAATTCAAGTTTAGGAATTCTAGAATTCCTAGGTAAAAAAATACCCCATAACCCCAAAAAAACACCCCGAATTCCCTAGCTTTTTCTAAGCTCTTCTATGCTTACTCCGCCTATGCCGTAGTTTTGGCACTCTACTTCGTTGATTACCACCACGCAGGTTTTATCTCCACGCCCCACGACATCTACAAATGCGTTTGTTAGCCCTGAGATTAGCTTTTGTTTTTGCGCTTTGCTTAGGCCGCCATTTTCTTTTGTCATCGAGACTGAAATTACTGGCATTTTTGTCCTTTTAAAAATTTATTTGTATTTTAGCTTTAAAAGCTAAAAATTTGTTATAATTCAAGCAAAAAAGAGCAAAAAAATGAAGTTTAGCGATATCCCAACGCCTGCGTATGTCTGCGATACTGGCGCACTTATGCGTAATTTATGCATTTTAGATGAGATTGAGGTAAAAAGCTATGCAAAGGTGCTTTGTGCCTTAAAAGGCTTTTCTTTTAGCCCTGCTATGCAGATGGTAGCAGAAGCGCTCTCAGGGGCAACTTGCTCTGGGCTATACGAGGCAAAATACGCCAAAGAATGCGGTTTTAGGCACATTAGCACCTTTAATCCAGCCTATAAAGACAGCGATATTGATGAAATAATCGCACTTAGCGATGATGTGATTTTTAACTCTCTTAGTCAGCTTGAACGCTTTGGCGGTAAAGTAAAAGCAAGGGGTAAAAGCGTGGGGCTTAGAGTAAATCCAAATGTGAGTTTTAGCCCCACAGATGCGTATAATCCATGCTCTGCTGGCTCTCGCCTTGGCGTGCTGGCTAGCGAGCTTGAAAATGCTAGCGGCGAGCTTTTAAGGCTTGTAGATGGACTGCATTTTCACGCACTTTGCGAACAAGGCGCAAGCGAGCTTGAAAAGGTTTTAGATGTTTTTATGCGTGATTTTGATAGCGCGATTAAAAAGATTCGTCCAAAATGGCTAAACCTTGGCGGCGGTCATCATATCACAAAAAAGGGCTACGACACTGAACTTTTGGTAAAAATCCTGCGTGAACTTGGCCTGCGCTACATGGCGCAAGTTTTTATAGAGCCTGGCGAGGCTGTGGGCTGGGAGGCTGGATACCTAGTAGCTAGTGTGCTTGATATAGTTGAAAACGGCGTAAAAACTGCTATAATAGACGCCTCGGCTGAGTGCCACATGCCAGATACTGAGCTTATGCCTTATCGCCCAGCGCTTCGCTCTGAGGTTGCTAGCGATACACAAAATGCGCATAAATACCGCTTTGGTGGGGCTACTTGCCTAGCTGGTGATGTAGTGGGACTTAGGGCTGGGCAGCCTGATTATTATTTAGCCTGCGAGCTAAAAGTAGGTGATAGAGTGATTTTTGAGGATCAACTCCACTATACGACTGTTAAAAACACGACCTTTAATGGTACGCCACTACCTGCTTTTGTGCTTGAAAAGCACGGAGAGTTTAGTATAGCAAAAGAGTTTGGCTATGAGGATTTTAAGTGTAGAAGTTAAACAATCAAAGGAGAAAAAATGGAATTTAAAGAGGCTTTAGCGTTTCGTCACGCTTGTAAGGTATTTGATGAGTATAAAATCATAGAAGAAGATGATTTTAGCGATATTTTAGAAGCTGGGCGTTTAGCACCTAGTAGCTTTGGGCTTGAGCACTGGGAGTTTGAGATAATCCGTGATAAAGAGCTAAGAGCAAAAATCCGCAAAGCGTGCTGGGATCAGATTCAAATCACATCTGCAAGCGAGCTAATCGTAATTTATGCAAAAATCGCTGACCTTAATCCAAAGAGTGATTATGTAAAATCAAGCTTTGCTAGAAAAACTCACCACGACGCAGTAGCCATTGAGGCCTACACAAACGCCTTTGCTGGCTTTTTTGCTAGATTTAAAGACGAGCGTGATGTATATGGCTGGAGCAAGGCTCAGTGCTTTTTAGCTGCGCAAAATATGATGATGCAAGCAGCAATTTTGGGCATTGATAGCTGCGCTATTGAAGGATATATTGAAAGTGAGCTAAATGAGGTTTTAGGCATTGATCCATCTAAAAAGCGTGTGGCAATGCTGCTGCCTTTTGGATATAGAATAAAAGAGCAAAGCCCACAAATCCGCCAAAGTCTGCATGATATCGTGCGCTACCGCTAGGGGCAAAAATGCTAAGAGTTTTCGTGCTTGCCCTGCTAGGCTGTGCTTTTAGCCTTTCCAAGCCACTAAGCGAGGTTATAAAAGACATAGAAATAAGTGGCGAGGCAAGATACTGCTTTAAGAGCAATAGCTACAAAAAAGAGCGAAATAAAAAGATTTTACAAGATACTCTAAAAAAAGAATCTTGTAATTAAACACTAGGAATTCTAGATTCTAAAATCTAGAATTCCTAGCGATAAAATCTAGAATTCACAAAGCCTTTTGCTAAAATCACTAGAAATTTTGCTTAAATTTAAATAAAAATAGCAAAAATTTGCTATAATTACCGCCCAAAACAAATTTTTAATTTAAAGGAAAACATTGGATTCCCAGACCATCATCGGCATTGTTTTAGGTGCCATTTTCATCGCCCTTAACGGCTTTTTCGTTCTTTCAGAATTTTCACTAGTTAAAATCCGCAAAACACGCCTAGAAGAGTTTATCAAAGAAGGTCGCTCTAATGCGCGCCTAGCTCTTCGTATGTCAAATAACCTTGATACCTATCTTTCAGCCACCCAGCTTGGTATCACGCTTGCATCCCTTGCGCTTGGTTGGATCGGTCAGCCAGCACTTGGTGCGCTTATTCAGTGGCTCTTAAAACTCTTTGCTATAGAGGCGCCTGAGGACTCTTTTGGCGTGGATGCTTTGGCACTTGCTGTGGCTTTTGTGATTATTACCTTGCTACATGTGGTGCTTGGCGAGCTAATACCAAAGAGTGTGGCTATAGAAAAAACAGATCAAATGGTGCTGTGGATAGCTAGGCCGCTGCATCTTTTTTGGATACTGCTTTTTCCTGTGATTCGTACCTTTGATTTTATCGCAGGACTTGGGCTAAAAGCACTAGGAATTCACCGAAACAGAAATACAGACGCTGCTCACTCAGAAGAAGAGATAAAAATCATCGTAAATGAAAGCCTAAAAGGCGGCGTGCTTGATAGCACTGAGAGTGAGATTATCCAAAATGCCATTGACTTTAGCGATACAGTTGCAAAAGAGGTGATGACCCCACGCAAAGAAATGGTCGTGCTAAATGCCAAATGGAGCCTAGAAGAAAACCTAGCTGTGATAAAAGATAGCAAATTTACTCGCTTTGCTTATGTAGATGGTAGCAAAGATAATGTACTTGGCATGGTTCATATCCGTGATATCATGCAAGCAGTGCTTGCTAGCAAGCAAATAGATTTGGCTGCTAATCTACGCAAGTTTATCATCGTGCCTGAAAACTGCTCGATTTCTACTATACTAAATAAAATGAACGCCGAGAATACCTACGCAGCACTTGTGATGGATGAGTATGGCGGCACGGCTGGTTTTGTGACGCTTGAAGATATCGTTGGCGAGGTCTTTGATGAGTTTGAAGAAGAGGATAAAAATCTAGATTACAAATGCCTAGAAGATGGTAGCTTTGAGTTTAATGGTCGCTATGAGCTAGAAGATGTTAGCGAGGTCATCGGCTTTGATATAGATAGCGATAGCGAGCAAGTTACTATCGGCGGCTATGTGTTTAATCTATTTTCATATCTACCAGAAGTAGGCGAGAGCGTAAATGACGAAAACTGCATATACGAAGTAACTAGCGTCTCAGCCTCAGCCATAACAGGCGTAAAAGTAATACTAAAAGAAAAAGAATAAATTTATCTAGTGAATTCTAGAATTCCCTGAATTTAGAATTCCCTAGAACTTTTTAGAATTCCCTAGGAATTTCTAGGAATTCTAGAATTCCCTACTATCATCCCCCAGCCCCTTTGGGGGATCTCTATATGGAATTTTAGATTATTTGCGATGAGATTGTCCGGTCAAGCCGGACAATGACACAGTGCTAAGAAATTCTAGAATTCCTGTTATCCCCCCTCCAGCCCCTTTTGGGGGATTTCATCACAGAGAATTCTAAAATTCCGTCATCGCGAGGAGTGAGTGAAACGAACGACGAAGCAATCTCATTATTTAGCCTTTTTATTAAGATTTGAATGAGATTGCTCCCTCTGCTTTGCTCCCTCGCAATGACGGAATTCCGCAATGACGGAATTTTAGAATTCCCCTTTGATTTTCGCACTCCACTCAGCTAGGGTTTTTTCAAAGGCAATTAGCTTTGGCTTGTAAAACCGCGTGCCCAAAAGCGCATCAGGCAAATACTGCTGCTTCACCCAGCCGCCAAAATCATGTGGATACAAATAGCCTTTATTCTCATCTGTGTGGTTTATGATCTGCTTTGGTATATGGTGAGTGCTAGCATCCTTACACGCTTCTAGCGCTTCATCGATTGCTAAGTAGGCTGAGTTTGACTTTGGGCAGTTTGCTAGGTAGATTATGGTTTGAGCTAAAATAATTCTAGCCTCTGGCATACCGATTTGCAAGACTGCGTTCATACAAGATACTGCTAGATTTAGCGCATTTGGGTTTGCGTTGCCTATATCTTCGCTAGCAAGTATCACCATGCGTCTAGCTAAAAATGCAGGATCTTCGCCAGCAGCAAGCAGCCTTGCTAAGTAGTAGATACTAGCATCCGCATCACTTCCACGCACACTTTTTATCATAGCTGAGATGATCTCATAGTGGGTATCGCTACTCTTTGCTCCCTCGCCAACAAAGCCCCCTCGCAGGGTCATAAGCACTTCAAGGCTGATATCAGCACTGATTATAAGAGCGTAATCAAGCAAGTTTAGCATAGACCTAGCATCACCTCCGCTACTGCGAAGTAGATATTCTCTTGCCTCGGGGCTCATAGAAAAGCCAATTTGGGCTTTTACTCGCTCTAAAAGCAAGCTAAGATCATCACTGCTAAGTGGCTCAAACTCAAAAATCATCATACGAGAGCGAATTCCAGATGAGATGCTAAACTTTGGATTTTCAGTCGTAGCACCAAAAAGCAAGCACTCGCCGTTTTCTACTGGGATTAGCAAGGCTTCTTGCTGCGTGCGGCTTAGGCGGTGAAACTCATCTATAAAAATCAGTGGCACAAAAAGCGGATTTTTGCCTATTATGCTGCGGATTTGTTCGGTTTTAAAGTTTGCTCCATCAAACTCATAAAACTCAGCACCAAGCGTGCTAGCAATGAGTCTAGCTAGGCTGGTTTTGCCACTACCTGGCGTGCCAAAAAACAGACTATGTGGCACTCTTTTTTCTTTAAGAAATTTTTTAAATACCTCTACGATTTTTTGTTGACCTATCATCTCATCTATATTTGTAGGGCGAAATCTGCTTGCTAAGTCCATTTTTTGCCTTGAAATTTTCTAGGGAATTCTAGATGAATTTTAGCGAAATTTTCTAGGGAATTCTAGAATTTACTAGGGAATTCTAGAATTCCTACTAGTTTAGAAGTTCGTTACGCTTATACTTTTGCCATTTAGTCCAGAGCTAAGATCAAGTGGCTCATCGTCTTTTGAAAGCTTTAAAAACTCTTGGTAGTATTTGTAACCCTCTATAATCTCAGGTTTGTGCCTGCGAAGCAATAACAAATGCTGCTTCATGATAAAACTCATAACTTGGCGCATTTTTGGATATTTTTCAAACCACGCTAGAACATCGTTTTCTTTGAATTTTTTAGTATTTTCAATTTTCGCCTGTTTTAGTAGAGCCTGGCTTAAATCCTTTATGTATATTTTGATTTTTGCTAGCAGCCCCGGGGATTTGAGTAGTTTTAGAGCATCTGCCTCGCTCTCAATTAACACCGCAAAAACAGGATCAGCAAGCTCAAAAAGCGAGCTAATATCAAGCTCAGGCAAGATATAAAGCATGCCATCAAAGCGAGTAGTAAGTGTGATTTTAATGCTATTTTCTACTAATTCTTTGTTCATTTCTGGCGCTTTGCTGTTTTGCTCAGTGTAGAGCGGGCAGCGCTCGTTAGCGTAAAGAATCATAGGTGTTAGGTGCTTTAAGTCACTTACTCTTTGCTCAAAAAGCCATCTATCACTCTGCTTTGGCCTCTCAAAGCCAAAATAATCAGCTAGCTCGCACATGCTCTCAAAGCATTTTTCTCCAACAAAATCCGTAGTTTGTTTTAGTTTTATATTTTTTAAACTAGGTGCTAGAAGCTCATACATAATGCCATCATGAAATGTCTGCTCGTAGTTTAAAAGCCACCATTCAACGCTGTTTATATCAGGCAAAAAGTCCATTTCTTTGCCTTCGCCAACACCGCTTTGTTTATCTGTGTTCATAGTAAGTCCGTGGTTCATATAAAAAATATGCTTGCTAAAATGAGCAAAAGGGTCTTGGTGCAAAAACATACCAAAAGGTAGAAGATCCTCGCTACCCTCTACCTTCATAAGCTCGGCTCTATGCGGACATGCAGCCACGCCTTTTAGCACGCTGATAGGATCACGGACGATGTGTAGAGCGTTGCTAGCATCGATTAGAGAGTAGAATTTCTTTGTATCATCATCAAGGACAAGGTCGCTAAGCTGTAAATAAAAGTGCTTTATGTATCCAGCTTGTTTTAGTTTGTTATAGCTTATAATTTCTTTAAACATGCGCTCATAGTTATCTTGTGAGCTTGCATCTGTTAAATTTGCTGCTGCTAAATTTGCTGCTCCCCCCCCCTAAGAGCCATGACCTTTCTAGTAACGCCACAAAGTGCGAAAAAACCTATCATCGCACCATGAAGCCCCACAGCATGCGAGCCAAAAACTAAGAAGTTATAAAAAGCTGGTAAAGGCAGATTTAGCACCCAAGCATGAGTGGGGTCTGAGCCTTCATAATCAAGCTTTGCTGGATTTATTAGAGGTGGGAATTCTTTTTTAACATAGTTAGTTTTAAACTCATCTGAACTAAGCCAAGGAATTATATAATCTTTGTATTTATTGATTATTGCTATATTTTCATCATTTATTTTTACTTTGCCGATTTGGCAGATTTGCTCTATTGTCATTTTAAGCCTTTTAGGGAATTCTAGATGAATTTTAGCGAAATTTTCTAGGGAATTCTAGAATTCTATAAGGAATTTTAGAAATTACTAAGCAATTCTAGAATTCCCGCTAAGGAATTCTAGAATTTTCTAGGGAATTCTAGTTATGGAATTCTAAAATTGAATTTAAAATAAAAATGAAAGGTGCGGTACTTGAGTACCGCTGTGCGCTGCAGATAGAATATACAATTTATCAAAGCACACAGCAGCTGCGATAGCTCCACCAGCAAAATTTCAGCAAAACCACGCCAGCAAAAAGGCTAGGATTGCAAGGCGATTTTCACAGAAACTTCGTTTTGGCTAGCGCGCGCCGAAGATAGAATACTTAATTCATCAAGGCGCGCGGTAGTCAAAGGTGTCCGCAAGCTGAGCCTTTATTTGGCTTGATCTACTGCGCCTACATATAGCTGTCTTGGGCGAGTGATTTTAACCGGTGCGTTTTCTTTTTGCTCCATCCATTGAGATAGCCAGCCTGGCACACGACCCATAACAAAAATCGCCGCAAACATCTCATTTGGAATTCCAAGTGCTTTTAAAATGAGGCCTGAGTTAAAGTCCACATTTGGATACAGCTTACGAGATACGAAATACTCATCATTTAGAGCGATTTCTTCAATGCGTTTTGCTACTTTTATAAGGTTTGTATCAATGCCGATTTCATCAATTAGCTGATCTCTTAGCTTGCCAAGAACCTTAGCTCTTGGATCAAAGTTTTTATACACTCTGTGACCAAAGCCCATTAGGCGGAATGGATCGTTTTTGTCTTTTGCACGAGCGATGAACTCATCTACTCTCTCAGGTGTGCCGATCTCTTCAAGCTGGCGTATAACGCCCTCGTTGGCGCCACCGTGAGCATGACCCCATAGTGCGCCGATACCTGCTGAGATAGAGGCGTATGGGTGAGCGTGAGTGCTGCCTACTGCGCGAACTGTTGAGGTGCTGGCGTTTTGTTCGTGGTCAGCGTGCAGTAGTAAAACTGCTTCAAATGCTTTTACTTCAATAGGCTTAAGATCTACTCTATCGTGTGGGAAAGCCCTTAGCATATATAAGAAATTTTCTACAAATCCTCTATCTAGATCTGGATAAATTTGTGGAAAGCCACGCACATGGCGGTAGTAAAATGCGATGATTGTAGGAATTTTAGCTACTAGGCGTTTTGCTAGCTCCATAAAATCGCTAATATCATCGATATTCATATCACGCTTGTAATACGCACTCATCATTGCAACAGTGCTTTGAAGTGCTGCCATAGGGTGAGCTTTGTCAGGCAAAGCATCAAATAGCTTTAGCATTTTTTCATTTATATAGCTTCTTTGTTTAAGCTCTAAGCGAAAGCTCTCTAGCTCTTCTTTGCTAGGTAGTTTTTTGTAAAGCAAAAGATAAACTACATCTAGGAATTTTTTGTTCTCAGCTAGCCATGCGATATCGTATCCACGGTGCATAAGCTCGCCTTTTTCGCCGTCTATGAAAGTGATTTCACTTTTGCAGCTTGCTGTGCTTGTATAGCCTTGATCAAAGGTAAACATACCAGTTTGGCTGTAAAAACTGCCGATATCTACGACATCTGGACCTTTTGTACCGCTAAGAATGGGAAACTCCCAACTCTTACCAGTGCGGTTGTCAGTCATGGTCATTGTATTTGCCATGTGTTGCTCCTTTTTGGTTTGTTGAATTTTGTTATTTTGCCTAAGAATTTTAAATTTATTAGCAAGTTTTTATTAAGTTTTTATAAAATGAGTAAATTTTACACAGCTTTTTAAAATTCTAAAGATTTTCTAGCCAACTCTAGAGTAGGGAATTCTAGAATTGGCTAAATTTTATTTTGTTAATGGCATTACTTTTTTGGCTATATATTCTAACTCTTCTTTCATATTAGCACATTGTATGATTAGTAGATTTAGCCCAGCTTTTTTATACTCATTGATTTTAGCGGCTACTTGTTCTGGGGTGCCTATTAGCCTTGGGCGAAGACCACGATTTGATACGCTATATTCTTCTTTGCTGATTTGCACATTTAGGTTTGAGTTGCCAGTAAAGTCCTTGTATGAGTTTTCATATTCTTCGTAGTTTTTTATTTTTGTGATACGCTCATACTCGGCCCATGCCTCTTTTTCATCATCACGCACTATCATATATACAGCCATTCCGTAAGCTTTAAAATCTTCTTTGTCTAGGGCTTTGCGCCTTTTTTTCATATCGGCGATTTTTTCTGTGATTTCATCTAGTGTGCCTCCGTGCATCACATACACATCAGCAAAGCGTGATATAGCCTCTCTGCCTTGTTCGCTCTCGCCACCTGCATATACTAGCGGCATTTTTTTTGGTTTTGGCTCATTATATGAGTTATAGAAGTTAAAGTATTTGCCACTATGACTAAAAGGACTCCCTGTCCAAAATCCCCTTAAAACATCAGTATATTCATGTGTTAGCGTATATCTATCATCGTGGCTTTCAAAGCTTATGCCATATTGCCTTGCTTCTTCTTCCCACCACGCTGAGACCATATTTATGCTAAATCTATCGCCACTCATCTCAGCTATGGTGGCAATTTGCTTGGCTGTGGTGGCTACTTGGTGGTATTGTGGGCGAAGGGCTGCTAGAATTTCTATGCTATTTGTAGTGTTTGCTATACCAGTAGCTATCGCCCAAGCATCAAGTGCTGGTGCTTTGTGTCCTTTTATATCATTTAGATATAGCTCAGGCACCAAAGTTAGCTCATAGCCCCAGCGCTCAGCATTTTGCGCTAGGTCTTTTATGTAGCTCCATTCGCCTTTTGTGCTGTCATCATCTGTATTTCTTAGCCACGAGCCAAAGACAGGCGTCCAGTATCCATATTTCATATTTACCCCCTTAAAGTGTTTAAAAACTCAACTACCTTATCGCTTGCGCCTTGTTTGCCACTTGTTCTTAGCTTTTCTTCTACTGCGCTATTGTAGTTGGTATTTGTGTTTATATCATATACAATGATATTATTATTTTTATCTTCTATAAACTCAATTCCTGCGATTTTTATCTTATGTTTTTCTAGGAATTCTCTTAGGTTTTTTACTATTTTGCTATCTTTTGTGATATCTTCTCTTATGCTAAACTTAGAAGCAGAGCCTACTTCACAAGCAGCCCCAGCTAGAACTGGCTTTATCTGGCAAGCATCAGCAGGGCAAAGCTCAAAGCTTCCAGCACTAGTATCAACCCTAAGAGCATAAACAAACTCCGCGCCCACAAACTCCAAGCGAGTAATAAAAGTTTCTTTGCTAGCGATGTATTCTTGAAGTAGAGTGATGCCATCAACTGGCTCTTCATAAGAAGAGCTATTAACATAAGCTTTAAGCTCGCTGTGATTTTCAAAGTATTTTACTCCAAGTCCTTTGCCACCTTGATTGTGCTTTGTGATAAATGGAGTTTTAAAACTGCTAGAAAAAGATATCAAATCCTCTTTGCTAAAAGCTGCTATTGTCTTTGGCACTCTAAACTCGCTATTTTTAAAATGCTCGCTTAAAGCTAGGTATTGCTTTACCTTGCTTACTTCTAGCTCTAGCACATTACTACCATTTACCACCACTCTACCATAGTTCTCAAGCCAAGCAAGAACGGCTCTGCCATATTCTTTTGAGTGGGCGTGATCTCTTGTATGGCTTGATGCGCTTAGTCTGCTTAAAAACACACCTTTTGGTGGTTCTTTGCTTAGATCTATACCACCAGATGTTAGCAAAATCTCGCTAAAGCTCACCCCAGCCCTAGCAAAAGCCTTAGCAAAAGGCTCTATCCACTCTGGATTTTCGTGTAAAATAAAAATATTTTCTTTTAAATCATTATATAGCATAGTCTTGCTCCTTTTTGTGTTTAAATCTACCTGTGCTAGCAAAATCGTTTATGGTGCTTTTGCTGCCACCTACTCTATACTGCGAGCCTATATGCGAGCTAGGCAGACGGTCGCCTGCGCCAAAGAGCTTGTGCCTTAGGCTGCCTTGTCTATACTCGTGCTTGTATGAGCCCCTGATTTGTAGCTCAGGGACGATAAACTCTACAACATCAACAAATGTACCAGGCGTGGTAGCATAAGCAAGATTAAATCCATCAGCCCCACTATAAGCGATAAACTCTTCAAGCTCATCAGCTACTTTTTTTGCTCCACCTACAAACTTAATCCCCTGTGCGCCTATGCCAGTAAGAGCTAGCAAATCACGCAAAGTCCACTCATCTCCGCTTTTTGTAGTAGAGTTGCTTAGAGCCTCAACTTGTGCTAGCATTGCGTTTGATTTTATATTTGTTAGCTTATCATCTAGCTCATAGCGTGATAAATCTACCCCTAGCCAGCCAGAGTTTAGCACCAGCGAACCCTCTGTGCTAGCATAGCTTAGCAAGTCTTTGTATTTAGCCTGCGCTAGAGCATCACTTGCATCTGTGATGATAGTAGCAAGCACATAGATTTTAGCTGAGTTTGGCTCTCTATTTGCTTTTACTAGCTCATCTCGTATTTGCTTGACTGCAATTTTTGCATATTCTTTGCTAGGTGGAGCGATGAAAATAGCCTCTGCGTGCTTAGCAGAAAACTTCCTGCCCATAGGCGAGTTTCCAGCTTGAAATAGCACTGGCGTTCTTTGAATACTAGGTTCGCACAAATGAATGCCAGGTACATCAAAATACTTGCCGTGATGGGCGATATGATGAATTTTAGCTGGATTTGCAAAATCACCGCTTAGCCTATCTAAAATCACAGCATCATCCTCCCAACTCCCTTCAAGTAGCTTGTAAATCACCTCCATATACTCATCAGCTAGCTCATAGCGCTCATCGTGAGGTAGCTCGGTGCTACCCATATTGCGATTTGCGCTTGGGAGGTAGCCTGTTACTATATTCCAGCCGATGCGACCTTTGGTTAGATGATCAAGTGTGCTAAGACGCCTAGCAAAGGCAAAAGGATGCTCAAAAGGTACTCCAGCAGTAATGCCAAAGCCTACATGCTCGCTAGCACCTGCGCCAATAACAGCTAGGCTTAGTGGGTCATTTACTGGCACTTGAAGAGCGGTTTTAAGTGCACTTATGTCATTGCCTTTATACTGTTCGTAAACACCTAAAACATCGGCTATAAAAACAGCATCAAAAAGTCCCTTTTGGGCTATGCGAGCTATGTTTTGCCAATATTCCATGTCTTTATAACAAAGAGCTTTATCATTTGGATATCTCCAAAGACCAGGGCTTAGATGAGAGATACAATTCATCTCAAACGCATTAAAAGAAATTTCTTTTTTCATGTTTTCTCCTTGTTATAAATTTATTTTGGGATATTAACAAAAATCTTTTTTAAAGTCAAGTATTTTTATAAAATTTTTAATTATTATATAATAAAGTTTTATAATATAATATACTTTTTTACTATATTTTATTTACAGAATTTTAGAGAATTCTAGAGAGAATTTTAGTTAAGAGCAGGGAATTTTAGAATTCCTTAGAATTTTTATTTTACAAACGAGCAGTTGAAACTAAGGTGGGTAGAATATTTAAAATTTAGTTTTGATAATCTAGGGAATTCTATAAGGAATTCTAGTGTATGGAATTCTAGAATTCCCTAGGAATTCTAGATTAAGATTTTATCCACGAAGTGGCAATCAAAATAAAAGCGTGGCACGCTAGGGAATTCTAGAATTTTTACTTTATGTAGGTAGTAAATTTTAGCAATTGTGCGTAGTGTGATTTATTTTGGCTGGGTGCACAGCGTAGATAGAACAGATAGTTCACCTAGCTGTGCGCCCAGACAAAATGAAACGCAATCCGTCACTAATAACAATTTAAAGAAAATCACACCGGCATTATGCGTATATTTGGACTTAGTGTAGTTGTAAGCATATTCTCAATCGCTATTAGCGTGCCACCGCCAGCACCTCCATGCGAACAGCCAGAACACGCTCCCATATAGCGGATATACACATCTATCTTGCCATCATCTGCTTTTTGTATGTCGATGACCTCCATATCGCCACCATCCATTTGTAGCATAGGACGGATATTTTCATCTATTAAAGCCTCGATTGCTTTTAGCTGTTTAATCACAGTAAGCTCTTCAAATGCTAGATCACTCTCTAAGCCAAAGGCACCAACCTTAGCATCAGCCACAGCTTTCATGCGCTCAGCCTCCATCTCAGCCCTAGTCTCAGCTAAAATATCCACTAGATAATACTCTCTTTTCTCATGTCCGCCAGGCTTTATACAGCTTTTACAAAAAGCACCTGCTTTTGTGTATTCTGTGATTTGCTCCACGGTTTTTAGATCATTTAGCTTGATTACTTCTTTTATCGTGCCAAGACTGATTCTAGCGCACTCGCACACGATGATTTGATCTTCAAAATGCTCAGGATCTACTCCCATGTACTGAGATGCTGCTCGCTTGATTACATCATAAGCCATAACCGAGCAGTGCATTTTTTGCGGTGGGACAGCTGGGGTGTCTGGATCATCACGCATAGCCCTTTCAACATCAAGGTTTGTGATTTTTACCGCTTCTTCAACCCTTTTGCCACGGCAAAGCTCAGCCATGTAATCACTGCTTGCTATCGCTGTTCCACAGCCGAAGCTTTTAAACTTTGCTTCTTTTATAATATCGGTGTTTGGATCTACCGCCCAGTATAGACGCACCGCATCACCGCAGGCCTCTGCACCAAAATCAGCTACTATTAGCTTGCAGCCCATCGCCTCAGCTTGTTCTTCTGTTATTTCACCCATATTGCGTGGATTATTCATCGAATCTTGGACTTTCTTTGAATACTCAGCCCAGATATTTTGATTTATTAGATTATTTTTTGCCATTTTTTATCCTTTATTACATCATTCCAAAAAGCAGGTATCTAAATCTCTGGCCGATACCAGCAGCCCTTGCGTAAAAATCATCTGCTACTTCATCAGTGTAAAGCTCATTTAAACTTTCTTTAAAAAGCCCTAGCCAAAAATCAAACATTTCAGGCTTAAAGGGATTTTCTTCCATTAAATCAGCATGCGCTCTCATAGGATTTCCAGCGAAATTTCCACTGCCAAGCATCATACCATACCAAAAATTTGCAATTTTTGCCTTGTGAGCTTTCCAGCTCTCATCATCTGTGCCGATTTTAGCATTAAAAATCTCACCTAAGCCACGATCATCTTCACGGATTTTTTCATAAAAAATCTCCATTAGCTCATCAATTGAAGCTTCTGTAATTTTGTCATATTTCATTTTTATTCCTTTTAGCAATTCTAGAATTCTTACAAACCGCTTTTGTGCCAGCTTGGCGCATAAGAAAACGAGCTTGATATCGCTCTTAGGCGATTTGTGGCTTTTTTTATCACTTCTATTGCATAGTCTATCTCAGCCTCAGTTGTAAAGCGAGAAAGGCTAAGGCGAAGTGCGGTGTGAGCTAGCTCAGCATCTGCGCCTATTGCTTCCATTATAGGATTGCTCTCCAAGCTCTCGCTAGCACAGGCTGAACCCGTGCTAGCTGCTATGCCAGCTTGGTTTAGATCCCATAGCATTGCCTCGCCCTCTACGCCTTTGATTGATGCTAGTATGGTGTTTGGCACGCGAACCTGGCGATCACCTACTACATAAGTATCGCTCATTTCTAAAATCGCATCTTCAAGCTTATCTCTTAGTCTGCGAACTTGGCTGCGTTCAAAGTCTAAAAACTTAACTGAGTTTTCAAGTGCCTTGCCCATAGCTACGATGCCAGCGACATTTAGTGTGCCTGATCTGCGTCCACCCATGTGCTCTCCACCATGAAGCAGTGGGGTTAGCTCACGGCTATTTTTGATATATAGACCGCCTACGCCTTTTGGGCCGTGGAATTTATGCGCTGAAAAGCTTAGAAAATCTACATTGCTCTCTGCAACATTTACAGGGATTTTGCCCACTGCTTGAACAGCGTCTGTGTGAAAAAGTGCGCCATAAGCATGAGCGATTTCAGCCATGCTTTTTATATCAAAGATAACGCCAGTTTCGTTATTTGCGTTCATTACGCTTACTAATGCAACATCATCGCCGATCACACTTTTTAGCGCCTGCGGGCTTACAAGTCCGTTGTTATCAACATCTAGCCTAGTAACCTCTACGCCAAGACTTTCTAAAAAAGCAGCTGTTGCGCCTACAGCAGGGTGTTCTACGCTACTTACGATTATGCGGTTTTTGCCGTTTTTTTGCTCTTTTAGTATGTCAAAATACACGCCTTTTAGCACCCAGTTGTTGCTCTCAGTAGCACAGCTAGTGACGACTATATCGTCACTATCCTTTGCGCCTATGCCAGCGTAGAGCTGATCCATCGCGCGGCCTAGTGCTGCGTGAGTAGCATTTCCGTAGCTATGAAGTGAGTTTGGATTGCCAAAATTCTCGCCTAAAAACGGCAGCATCGCCTCATAGGCCTCAGGGTCAATCATCGTGGTTGCGTTGTTGTCTAAATACACTTTATTCATTGTTTCTTCCATTTAAGATAAATTTTGTGCGTAATTGTAATCTAAGATATTTAATCTAAATTCTAAATAAGTTAAATAAATTATTTTAAATCTAGAATTCCCTAGGCTTTTTTGGGGGTGCGGGGTATTTTTTACTTTAGGAATTCTAGATTTTGGCTTGGGAATTCTAGAATTCCTGTGTGATTTTTCTAGGAATTCTAAATTCTAGGAATTCTAGATTTTTACTTAGGAATTCTAGAATTCCTAGAATAAATCACGCTTTGCTAGCTTTGATTAGATCAATAAAGCTCTGCACTTGCCAGCTTGCTGAGCCTACTAAAACACCTGCGCAGTGCGGTATTTGCGTGATACTAGCGATATTACTAGCATTTACGCTGCCGCCATAAAGCAAAGGCGCTTTTGTTTTTAAACTAAGAAATTTTAGAATTTCAGCGATTATTTCAGGCTTTGCGCTTTTGCCTGTGCCTATTGCCCAGATTGGCTCGTAGGCGATTATAAGTTTTTCGTAAGCTAAATCAATGCCTTCAAGCTGGCTTTCTAAAAACTCGCAAGTGTTGCCGTTCATATGAACGATATCATCTTCGCCCACGCAAAGCACTACACGCCAGAGTTTAGCCTTGGCAAATTCAAACTTTGCCCTTATAAACTCGTCATCTTCGCCCAAGGCTCTGCGCTCGCTGTGTCCTACTAGCACAGAGTTTATACCAAACTCGCTAAGCATATCAGCACAGATCTCGCCTGTAAATGCGCCGTTATCTGCTGGATAAAAGTTTTGCGCTCCAAGGCTGATTTTCTCGCCTCTTAAAGCACTGCCACAAAAGGCAGAAAAGGGCGGAAAGATTATTATTTCATCATCTTTTTTATCAAACTCGCTCCAAAAATCGCCTAAAATCCCAGCATATTCTTTAAAGCTAGCTCTGCTGTGATTACACTTGAAATTCGCCGCAAATATCATTATTCAAAGCCTTTTTTAAGTAGCACTCTAACGCCAGGTAGCTCCTTGCCCTCGATTAGCTCTAGCGATGCGCCACCACCGGTGCTAATAAAAGTTATCTCATCAGTATCGCCTGCTCGCTCGACAACATCAGCTGTATCACCACCACCGACTACTGTAGTAGCGTAGCTCTCGGCGATTGCGTGGCTCATTTTTATGCTACCTTTGTTAAACTTATCCATTTCAAACACGCCCATAGGTCCATTCCACCAGATGGTATGCGCATCTGCAATCGCTTCTTTAAAGAGCCTCACACTCGCTGGCCCGATGTCTAGTCCCATCCAGCCTGCTGGTATTTCTTGGACTGGGACATATTTTATCGCGCTATCGTTGCTAAAGTTTTGAGCAGCCACCACATCAACTGGCAAGTAGATTTTTACGCCTAATTCTTTGCCGCGAAGCAAAATATTTGCTGCTTCTTCAACCAAGTCTTCTTCTAAAAGTGAATTTCCTATATCAATTCCAAGGGCTTTTAAGAAGGTAAAGGCCATACCACCGCCGATTATTAGCTTATCTACTCTTGGTAGCAAGTTTGTTAGGGCTTGAAGCTTGCCACTTACCTTTGAGCCCCCAGTTACAGCTACAAAGGGGCGGCTAGGATGGCGGATTAGATTTTGTCCAAACTCTACTTCTTTAATAAGCAAAAATCCAGCTGCCTTATGCTCATCATCAAAGCACTTTGTAATAGCATGAACGCTAGCATGCTCTCTATGACATACGCCAAAGGCATCATTTATATAGTACTCAGCCATACTAGCAAGCTCGCCAGCAAGCTTTTCATCATCTTTGGTCTCGCCTTTTTCAAAGCGAAGGTTTTCTAGCATCATTATATCGCCGGCTTTTAGGTTTGCGGCTTTTTCTTTGGCGTCTTTGCCTACTACATCTTCTGCTAAAATTACCTCTCTATTTAAAAGCCTGCTCATGCGCTTTGCTATTGGCAAAAGCGAGAGTTTGTCATCCCAGCCGTTTTTTGGTCTGCCTAAGTGGCTAGCTAGGATAATAGAGCAGTTTTGATCTAGCAAATAGCGGATTGTAGGGATTGCGCTTGAGATTCTGCGATCATCTGTGATATTACAAAACTCATCCATAGGGGTGTTAAAATCACAGCGCATAAGCACTCTACTACCGGCTTTAAAATCTAATTCTTTTATTGAAACGATTTCGCTCATTTTATTTCCTTTTTTGATTTGGTTTTTAAAATACTTGCTAGGATGGCTATGCTTACGCAAGATATTAAACTTAACATAAAAAGCAGACCTAGTGTGTGAAAACTCATTTTTTTTAATTTTCTGGTTTATTTGGCTTTATGTTTGCGGTACTAAATATAGCCCAAAAAAATATAGCAAATGCTACAGCAACCATGCTTAAAACGCCAATTTCATGTGAGATCATTTTATCTCCTTATATTGTCTATTTATCAAAAATTTCAAAGAAACAATAGCAAAAAACACACCAACTAATACAAAATAGCTTGCATTATACATAATGCTACCATCATTGTCTTTTGTCCAAATATATCCTATAATCCCAAAAAACGCAGTTATCGCACTAACTAGCCAAATTCTAAGCTCAGCTAGTTTTTCTTTTACTAGATCGTTCATTTTAAGCGCTTTATATCTCCCACGCTTTTTGCTCCAAAATAAAACGCATCCTCATTAACTTCGCTAAAGTTTATCACTACTCTTTCTTTTGCCTTGCCAAGGCGTTTTACAAAAACCTCTGTGATTTCACTTGCAACTGCGTCTAGTTCAGCCTTGCTAGGCAATTTACCTGCCATTTTTACGCTAATTACTGGCATTTTTACTCCTTATTTGCTTTAAGTTCAGCTAAAAACTTTTCTATATCATACTTTGCTCTATAATTTGCACTCATTAAATGAATAATAATATCACCTAGATCAATCACGCACCAATCATCGCTCATTTCAGTCCCTAAAAACTTCTCGCCTGCTGGCTTTAGCCCTCTTGCTAACTCATCAGCTAGGCTAAAAGCATGGCGAGAGTGAAGCGTGGTTGCGATTATCACATATTTTGCGATATACTCACGACCGCTCATGTCTATGGCCTCTACATCCTCAGCCTTTTTATCATCTAGAATTCTTATTATTCTTTCAATTCTGCTTAACATAAATTCCCTTTACTTCATCTGCTATTTTGGGCGAAACTGCGCTAAAATCTAAACTTTGCCTTATAAACGATGATGATATATTAGCATTTATTTCTAGTTTTTTCAAGGCTTTAAAGCTATCTTTGATTAAAAAATCTTTTCTTGTAGCAATTACAAATTCCACCATTTTATCTAACTTTTCAAATTCTTTCCAAAGATGCAGACTTTTTAAGCAATCAGCGCCTATTATAAGGTATATTTTGCTAGGATTTAAAAGCTTTTTAAAATGACGGACGCTTGTAATGCTAGCTGTGGGCTTATCTTTTTTTATCTCAAAATCGCTAATGTAAACTCTAGAATTCCCTACCCAAAGCTCTTTGCACCACTTTAAGCGCAGAGCAGGCGAGGCGCAAAAACTATCTTTAAAAGGTGAGCAAAAAGTAGGTATGATGATGAGTTTATCGATATCTAAAGCATTTAGCGCAGCTTTTACAATCTCATCGTGCCCAGCATGCGGCGGATCAAACGATCCTCCAAAAATAGCGATATTCAAAGAATTTTTCTCCATTTTAAATAAAATTTTGCTAAAATCACGCAAAATTATACCAGAAAAAAGGATAGACAATGGCACTAAAAATCGCAATTAACGGCTTTGGTCGCATAGGACGCTGCGCAGCTCGCATCATAGAAAATGACCCAAACTACGAACTATGCATCATAAACGACACCGCAGAGCGCAAAGTAACTCGCTATTTGCTAAAATACGACACAGTTCATGGCGAGTTTAACAAAGAAGTAGAAGTGCTTGATGATGATCACATCGCAATAGACGGCCGCAAAGTGCGAGTATATAGCACCAGAAATATTGAAGATTTGGATCTTAGTGGTATTGATGTGGTGCTTGAGTGTACTGGCAAGTTTTTAACCACCGAAAAATGCGAAGCCTACCTGAAACAAGGCGCAAAAAAAGTAATAATGAGTGCGCCAGCAAAAGATGATACTCCAACTTTCGTTTTAGGTGTAAATACAAATACTTACGCTGGGCAAAAAATCATCTCAAATGCAAGCTGTACCACAAACTGCTTAGGCCCAGTTACAAGGGTGCTAGAAGATAACTTTGGTATAGAAAAAGGCTTAATGACCACGATCCACGCCTACACAAACGGCCAAAGCCTAGTTGATGTCAAATGCCGTGATCTGCGCAGAAGCCGTGCTGCAGCGCAAAATATAATCCCAACGACCACTGGCGCTGCAAAAGCAATGAAGCTAGTAATGCCAAGCTTAGAGGGCAAACTTCACGGACAAAGCGTGCGTGTGCCTGTGCCAAATGTCTCAATGGTGGATTTAACAGCAGTTTTAGGCAAAAAAACTAGCAAAGAAGAGCTAAATGAGACTTTTGTAAAAGCTAGTAAAGAAAGCCTAAAAGGCATTATGCTAGTGGATTTTGACGAAAGAGTTAGCACAGATTTTATGAGCTGCGCTTATAGCTCTATCGTGGCAGCTGACCTTACGCAAGTGATTTGTGGCGATATGATAAAGGTAATGGCGTGGTATGATAATGAATGGGGCTACTCAAAGCGCCTAGTAGAAATGGCAGGCTTTATTAGCAAATAAGCTAGCAAAACTAGAATTCCTAGTAAGAATTCTAGTTTTGGGAATTCTAGTTTTAGGAATTCTAGATTTTAGGAATTCTAGTTTTGGGAATTCTAGTTTTTGGGGGTTAGGGGGTATTTAAGCCCTGGGAATTTTAGAATTCCTTGTAGAATTCTTACGATCTAGAATTCCTAGAATTTTGCTTAGGAATTTTAGATTGTGTTCTAGGAATTCTAGATTTTCTAAAAAAATTCTAGAATTCCTTAGCCAAAAAATAAGCCGTTTTTCAAAGAAAAATCGCTAGAATTTCTAGCAATAAAACAAGTAAAAAAGGGCTAGAAATTGAACTACACGCATTTACATTTACATACCGAATACTCACTACTTGATGGCTTTAATAATATAAAAAAACTAGCCAAGCACTTAAAAGCAATCGGCGCTCACTCTTGTGCAATTACAGATCATGGAAATATGTATGGCGTTTTGGAGTTTTACGAGACTTTAAAGGCCGAGGGCATAAAGCCCATTATCGGCATGGAGGCTTATATACACGATTTGCCAAATATAGAAGATAAGCCAACCAAACGCCAAAGCCCCTATCATCTGTGCCTTTATGCTAAAAACGAAACTGGCTACAAAAACCTAATGTATCTAAGCTCAATGGCTTTTATCAAAGGCTTTTATAACCGCCCTAGAATAAACAAAAATATCCTAAAAGATCACGCCGAAGGTCTTGTTTGTAGCTCAGCCTGCCTTGCTGGCGAGATTTCACGCAATCTAAATGTAAACTCAGCTTGGGCGCATAAAACAAACCCCCAAGGCTATGATTATGCTAAAAACGCAGTGCTGTGGTTTAAAGAGGTTTTTGGTGATGATTATTATATAGAAATCATGCGCCACGGACTAAAAGATGAGCTTAGCATAGATGATGATTTAATACGCATAGCAATGGAAACTAACACCAAGCTCATCGCCACAAACGACGCTCATTATCTTACAAAAAACGAGGGCTTTGATCAAAAATTAGCTATTAAGATAAACACCGCACGCTTTGATGATGATATTGATGAGGGCGATGACATGAGCGCGAAAATTCCTGCCGATGAGCGGATGAAAAAGCGTCTTTTAAACGAATTTTATGTAAAAAGTAGCGAAGAAATGCTTGAAATCTTTGCTGATATCCCAGAGGCTGTTGAAAATACAAATGAAATCGCTGATAAGTGTAATTTAGAGCTAAAACTAAATAACGCTACACCGCCAAATTTTAAATTCACTCGCAAAGTAGCCAGTGAAATCGGTCTATCCTTGCCAGAGAGCGAAAATGAGTATAGCCTAGCAAATGATAGCGTGCTTTTTGAGAAAATGTGCCGTGATGGCTTAGCTGAGCGTTTAAAGTTCATTGACGAAGCTAAGCATGGTGAGTATAAAGCACGCTTGGAGCGTGAAATTGAGACTATAAAAAATATGAAATTCCCAGGCTACATGCTAATCGTGGCTGATTTCATACAATATGCTAAAAAGCAAGGAATTCCAGTTGGCCCAGGGCGTGGGTCAGCAGCAGGCTCGCTTGTAAGCTACGCTCTAAAAATCACCGACCTTGACCCACTGCCTTATAACCTACTTTTTGAGCGTTTTTTAAATCCAGAGCGTATTAGTATGCCTGATATTGATGTGGATTTTTGTCAAGACCGCAGAGGTGAGGTCATCGAGTATGTAGCCAAGCGATACGGCGAGTATAATGTAGCGCAGGTGGCGACATTTGGTAAAATGCTAGCAAAAGCGGTGGTGCGTGATGTAGCTAGGGTAATGGAAGTGCCGTATAATGAGGCAAATGACTTTGCTAAGCTAATCCCAGATGAGCTAGGCATCACTCTCATGGCTCATAAAAACAAAAAAGGCGAAATCGTTGATGGCGCCTATGAAAAAGAGCCAAAAATCGCAGAAAAAATAGAAAATAATCCACTTTTGAAAAAAGTGTGGCAATACGCCTGCGAGCTTGAAGGTCTTAATAGAAACGCTGGCACGCACGCAGCAGGCGTGGTAATCAGCAATGAGCCGCTATGGCTAAAAACCCCGCTTTGGCAACCCACCAAAAACAAGCCGTGGCAGCACGCAACGCAGTATAGCAAGGACTACCTTGAAAAAGTAGATTTGATCAAATTTGACTTTTTGGGCTTAAAAACGCTAACTGTGATTGATAATGCTAAAAAGCTAATTAAACGCGCTTATGGCGTAGATATTATCTGGGAGAAGACCAACTTCAACGATCCAAAGACTTATGAGACAATCCAAGGTGGCGATACGCTAGGCATTTTTCAAATAGAAAGCGATGGTATGCAAGCTCTTGCTAAAAAATTAAAGCCTGATTGCTTTGAAGATATTATTGCGATGCTAGCACTTTACCGCCCAGGGCCGCTTGGATGTGGAATGGTAGATGAGTTTATTGACATCAAGCACGGCAGAAAGGAAATGAGCTTTGCATTTGAGAGTTTAAGGCCGATTTTAGAGCCTACTTATGGGGTTATTGTCTATCAAGAGCAGGTTATGCAAGTAGTCCAAGAAATAGGCGGATTTAGCCTAGGTGGGGCTGATCTTGTTCGTCGTGCGATGAGTAAGAAAAAAGAAGATGAAATGTTAAAGCTCAAAACGCAGTATTTAGAGGGCGCAAAAGCTAAGGGCTATGATACGCAAAAGGCTGATGAGCTTTTTGAGCTTATTATGAAGTTTGCCGAGTATGGATTTAACAAATCTCACTCGGCAGCTTATGGGCTAGTGTGCTTTCAAACTGCGTATCTTAAGACATATTATCCAGCTGAGTTTATGGCAGCACTAATTACTAGTGAGAGCGGAAATATAGATAAAGTCGTAAAATACAAAGAAGAAATAAACCGCATGGGATACGCTATGCTAGCGCCTAATATCAATAAATCTTACAAAGACTTTGCTACTACAAAAGACGCTAGTGGCAAGCAGGCTATTATTTATGGGCTTGCTGCGATTAAGGGGCTTGGAGAGGGCGTTATTGATAGCATTGTAGCTGAGCGTGAGAGTAGGGGAGAGTTTAAGAGCTTTGAGGACTTTGTAGAGCGTAATGAGGGAGTTGATAAAAAAGCTTATGAGGCGATGATAAAATCAGGCTGCTTAGATGAGTTTAAAATCCCTAGGCAAATGCTTTTTGAAAATGTTGATCCTATTTTAGAGGCTGCAAGGCTGTCTAAAAAAGCCAAAGAAGAGCTAAGAGAATCGCTATTTGCCGATGATTTAAGCTTACAAGAAAACACGCTAAAATTCCCACAGCTAAAAGAATATCCAGAATATAGCAAAAGCCAAATGCTAGGGCATGAAAAAGAGTTTATCGGCTTTTACATCAGCGGACATCCACTTGATGAGTATAAAGACAAGCTTGAGAGCATCGCACACACGACTAGTGCGCATTTTGATGAGTGCGAGGATGGCAGTGAGATACTAGCTATTGCTACACTTGAAAAATACGATATGAAAATCACAAAATCAGGCAATAAAATGCACCTTTTAAGCTTGCTTGATGAGGCTGGAAGCTTTGAGCTAACGGCATTTGATGCCTATGAGAAAGTAGAGAATAAAGACGAGATAAAAAATAACAAACCACTAGCCTATAAGCTAAAGGTGCGCCATGAAGGTGATGAACTTAAGCTTAGCTTAATCGAGGCTTATAGCCTAGAAGAGGCAAAAAGCGTAAAACTCAAAAAAAATAAAATTACAGAAGATGAAATAGAAGCAAACAAAGAGCTTTTTAACTTGCCACATAGCGTGATAAAAGACATCGCCACCGCAAAAACACAACTACTTTTAATCGCCAAAATCACTTCATTTAGCATAAAAACTAGCAAAAATGGCAATGAATATGCGATGATTAACATAACTGATGAGAGCGGAAGTGGTGAGTATATCGCCTTTTCATCGCTAGTGCCTAGGCTAAATGAAATAAAACCTGATACGCTCTATGGCATAGCTATAAATCCAGCCAAAGATGCAAACTCAAAGCCTAGTATACAAGAGATTTTAGATAGCGAGCAAATCGCTGATTATCAGCCAAAGAAATTTGCTCGCCCAAAAAGCGAGAACTCCGCCTATAACGCAAATATAGCAAGCAGCGCAGAAGCTAAGCAAACAGAGATCAAAATCACAGGCGAGGTTTGCGTAGAACTAAACTTAGCTAGCCTAAACCACGATATAATCACGCAGATTCACACCCTAGCAAACTCGCAAAAGGGCGATAAAAAGCTCGTTTTGTCCGTGCTAGATAAAGAACTTGGCAGACGCCTAATCTACCGCACAGACTATAACATACCAGAAGAACTAGCTAAACGCATACAAAAACTAGCTTAGAAATTCTAGAATTCCTAGTAAATTCTCTTAGGAATTCTAGAATTTGCCTTGGGAATTCTAGATTTTAGCGGGGTTTTAGGGGCGGCAGCCCCTAAGGGTTTTTAGGGCGGCAGCCCTAAAAACATTTGCGGGGCTAGGGGCTTGCCCCACAAAAGCGAGCAAAAATCTAGAATTCCCTAGAATAAAATCTAGAATTCCCTAGAATAAAATCTAGAATTCCCTAGAATAAAATCTAGAATTCCCTAGAATAAAATCTAGAATTCCCTAGAATAAAATCTAGAATTCCCTAGAATA